>JAEUIB010000094.1 GCA_016795255.1 Planctomycetota bacterium | reverse complement strand
GCCGCACGGCGGCGGTGCTCGATCGCTTGCGCCAGCGGTTCGCACTGACGCGTCCTCCGCTGTGGATCGAATGCCTCGACGCGTCGACGACGTCCGGCAAGGACACGGTCGCGTCGTGCGTCGCGTTCAAGGACGGCGAGCCGTGGAAGGCTCGCTATCGCAAGTTCCGCATCAAGAGCGCGCGACCCGACGACGAGTACGGCTCGATCGCCGAGGCCGTCGAGCGCCGCTACGCCCGCGCGATCAAGGAACAGCAGTTCCCCGATCTCGTGATCATCGACGGCGGCAAGGGTCAATGGAACGCCGCGCGCGCGGTGCTGGACGCGCTCGGCGTGAAGAACGTCGACCTGCTGTCGATCGCGAAGGGCGGCCGGCGCGGCAAGGGACTCGTGCTCGGCGTGGGCGAGGAAGAGCGCGTGTTCACGCGCGGCGAAGGCGAGCCGTTCATCCTCGAGCCCGAAGCCGAGGACACGAAGCTGATGCAGCGCATCCGCGACGAAGCGCACCGCTTCGCGATCGAGTTCCATCGCAAGAGCCGGTCGCGCTCGAGCCTGACCTCGGAGCTCGACGCGATCGACGGCATCGGTCCGACGCGGCGCAAGGCGCTGCTCGCGCACTTCGGCAGCGTCGCCGGCATGCGCTCGGCGACGGTCGACGAGTTGGCGGCGGTCGACGGCATGTCGATGCGCGCCGCTCACGAGCTGCACGCGCATCTGCGCGCGACGGATCCCACGAAGGCGAGCGAATGATCAAGACGGCGGCGACGGTGGTGTTGTGGTCCGACGAACACGACGGCGTGCTGCTCGTCGAGCGTTCGCCGCAGTTGCGGTTCTTCGGCGGCTTTCACGCGTTTCCCGGCGGCGTGATGGAGCCGGGCGACGGCGAGGGCGACGCCGGCCTCGACGCGTGCGCGCGTCGCGAATTGCGCGAGGAGACCGCGATCGATCTGCAGGGCGCGCCGCTGCAGCCGCTCGGGCATTTCCTGACGCCGCCGTTCGCGCCGGTGCGCTTCGACGCGCGCTTCTTCTTCGCGCGCGCGCCACGCGGCTGCGTGCCGCGCGTCGACGGCTCGGAACTCGTCGCGGGTTCGTTCGTGAAGCCGCACGAGGTCGTGCAGCGGTGGACGCGCGGGGAGATCCGCGTCGCGCCGCCGGTGTTGTTGCTGCTCGAGTTCCTCGCGCAGGGCGGCGTCGACGGTCTCGCGATGCGCGTGGAGGAGATCACGAAGCGCTACGCCGACGGTGAGCTGCCGCGCGTGCGGTTCTCGCCGGGCGCGATCCTCGCCCCGTTGCGGACTCCGACGCTGCCGCCGGCCACGACGACCAACACGTACGTGGTCGGTCACGAGCGCTTCGTCGTCGTGGATCCTGGCACGCCCGAACCCGTGGAGCAGCAGCGCCTGTTCACGCTGGTGCGGTCCTTGATCGCCGAGGGCCGCGCGTTCGACGGCGTCGTGCTGACGCACCATCATCCGGACCACGTCGGCGCGGTCGCGGCGACGTGCGCGACGTTCGGCGTGCCGTTGCTCGCGCATGCGCGGACGCACGATCGCGTCGATGCGCCGGGGACGCGTCGCGTCGTGCTCGACGACGGTGCGCGCATCGCGCTCGGCAAGGCTCCGGACGACACGCCGGACTTCGCGCTCGTCGCCAGCGCGACGCCGGGTCACGCGCAAGGACATCTCGTGTTCCGCGACACGCGCTACGGCGCGCTGTTCGCGGGCGATCTCGTGTCGACGTTGTCGACGATCGTCATCGATCCGCCCGAAGGCCACATGGCGACGTATTGGGCGAGTCTCGAGCGCGCGGCGGCGCTCGCACCGACGCTGGTGTATCCGGCGCACGGTCCGCCCGCGATCGGCGGCGGCGTGTTGAAGAAGACGCTCGCACACCGCAAGGAACGCGAGGCGAAGCTGCGCGACGCTCTACGCCGCGGTCTGTCGTCCGAGAGCGCTCTGCTCGCGGACGTCTACGCCGACGTCGAC
>JAEUIB010000089.1 GCA_016795255.1 Planctomycetota bacterium | reverse complement strand
CTCGACGTCGTGCTCGCGGGCGACGGGGAAGAGGCCCTGCGTCTCGCGCTCGAGACCGAGCCCGAGGCGTTCATCCTCGACGTCACGATGCCGTACTTCTCGGGGTACGAGGTCGCGCGTCAATTGCGCGAGCAGCCGCTGTTCGCACGCACACCGGTGATCATCCTGACCGCGATGGAGCAGGACGTGGATCCGGCGTTCGCGCAGGTGGTGCAAGACGTCCGATTCATGACGAAGCCGTTCTCGCCGCGCGAACTGCTCGCTGCGGTGCAGCAGGCGCTCGCGACCGTCTCGCGCTGAACGACGAAAGGACCGCCGTGGAGTTGCTCGTCGTCGCGTGGTTGGCCGTGGGACTCGTCCTCGTCGGACGCTTCGTCGAGAAGCGGCTGGCGCGGCACGAGGCTGCTCACGCACCGGCCACGCCCGTCGTGCTCACGAGCACGGCGCAGGACGACGCGGTGCGCAGCGCACCGCCGACCGACGCGGGGATCGTCCGCGGACTCGCTCTCGTCGCGCAGGCGCTGAACGAAGAGCGCGCGATCGCGTCGGCGTGCGACGTCTTGCGGCGTTGCGCCGTCGGCAGCGACGTCGCGTGGTACGCACACGATCGCTCGCGGGACACGTGGTCGGTCGGTCGATCCGTCGCGTCCGATGCGGCGGAGGTCGACCGCGCGCACGACGTGGCGCTGCGATTGGCTCTGCGCGTTCGGTCGACGATCACTCCGTCGACCAGCGACGAAGCACGCGGCGCGTTGCGCGATGCGAACGCGATCGCGGTGGTCCCGGTGTTCGATCGCGCGCTGACCGTCGGCGCGCTGGTCGTCCACGGCGAGCCCTCCGCGCCCGACGACGTCGCAGCCGGCTTCGACGCCGTCGGCGCCGTGCTCGGCATCGCGATCGCGAACGCGCGACTGTCGCGGCAACACCTCGAACGACAGACGAAGGACCCACTGACCGGCCTCGTCTCGGTCGAGACGCTCGTGCAGAGCGTCGCGCGGTCGCTCGCCCGTGGTCGGGTGTCGATCGTGCTGGTCGCGATGCCGCAGATGCGGTCGATCAATTTGCGCTACGGCCGACAGGCGGGCGATCGGGCGCTGGCCGCGGTCGCACGGCTCGTCGTGCTCGAAGCCGGCGAGAGCGCCGAAGTCGGCCGCTTCGGCGGCGCGACGCTGCTGGTCGTCCTGCCGGGCGTCGCTGCGCAGGACGCGCGCCGCGTCGTCGATCGCATCGCGGATCGCGTCGGCGACACCCTGCGCGCGGGGCCTCAACGCAGCGACGAACCCTTGTGCCTCCAGGCCGTGGTGGTCGATGCAGAGGGCGGCGATGCCGAGGCGTTGCTGCGGGAGGCGGAGGCGCAATTGATGCGCGACCGTTCGTCCGCACCGCGGAACCAGGAGGCCTGATCCATGCGCAGCCAGGAAGAGAAGATCGGGCCGGTCTGGGTCCTCAAGCTGACGCATCCGCTCGACCGCGACCACGTCGAAGAGATCGAGAATTGGGTCGAGGAGAAGCTGCAGCTCGGTGAGCGCTTCCTGCTGCTCAATTGCGCGCGGTCGCTGTACTTCGACAGCGTCGGTCTGGACGCGATGCTCGCGATGACGCGGGCGGCGACCGGTCGCTGCGCTCGGTTCGCGCTGGCGCAACTGTCGTCCGACTGCGCGACCGCGCTGCGCGTCACGCGCCTCGAGCGCGCGATCGAGCACTACGTCACGGTCGAGGACGCGCTGAAGCACATGCGGGGGAGGGCCGCGTGAAGGCGACCGTCGGCACGCAGACCCCACTCGGGCAGTTGCTGGTCCAGGCGGGCAAGATCACGAAGGCCCAACTCGACCAAGCGCTGGCCGAACAGGCGAAGAAGCCCGGCGAACGCATCGGCGAAGTCCTCGTCCGGCTCGAGATGGTCGACGAGTACGACCTGATCGAGATCCTCGCGCAGCAGTACGGCCTGCCGGCGGTCAAGCTGACCCGCTACCTCGTCGACCACCAGTTGTTCGACGCGTTCCCGCAGCGCTTCCTCGAGAAGAACCTCGTCTGCCCGATGTTCCGCGTCGAAGACACGACGACGGTCGCGATGGCGGATCCGACGAACATCTTCGTCCTCGACGAGATCCGCCGCATGGTCGGCGGCAAGGTCCAGGCCTGCCTCGCGTCCGGACCGAACATCCTCGAAGCCGTGCGCATGAAGGCGAACCTCGGCGATGCGTTCGGCATCGACGACATCGTCGACAGCGTCGCCGAAGAGGACGTCCAGGTCCTCGAGGAAGCATCCGGCGAGGTCGACAACCTCGAAGAAGTGTCGGGCCTGTCGCCGGTCGTGCGGCTCGTGAACTACGTCGTGTTCAAGGCCGTCGCCGACGGAGCGTCCGACATCCACATCGAGCTCGACGAGGAGACGCTCGTCGTCCGCAATCGCGTCGACGGCATCCTGCGCACCGTGCTGACGCCGCCGAAGACGCTGCACGCCGCGGTCGTCTCGCGCATCAAGGTCATGGCGAACCTCGACATCTCGGAACGCCGCCTTCCGCAGGACGGCCGCATCCGCGTCGCGTTCCAGCGTCGCGCGGTCGACCTGCGCGTGTCGACGCTGCCGTGCCACCACGGCGAGAAGGTCGTCATCCGCATCCTCGACAAGGACGCGATGATGCTCGACCTCGAAGCGATCGGCGTCAGCAAGGACCTGCTGCAGTCGATCGACGCGCAGATCAAGCGGCCGCACGGGATGATGCTCGTGACCGGTCCGACCGGCTCGGGCAAGAGCACGACGCTGTACTCGATGCTCGGCCGCATCAAGGACCCGGGCATCAACATCTGCACGGTCGAGAACCCGGTCGAGTTCAACATCCGCGGGATCAACCAGGTCCAGACCAACGAGAAGATCGGGATGACGTTCGCGACCGTCCTGCGCTCGTTGTTGCGCCAGGACCCGGACGTGATCATGGTCGGCGAGATCCGCGACAAGGACACGGCGCAAATGGCCGTCCAGGCGTCGCTGACCGGACACCTGGTGCTGTCGACGTTGCACACGAACGACGCGGTGTCGGCCGTCACACGTCTCGTGAACATGGAGGTCGAGCCCTACCTCCTCGGCGCGTCGCTGCAGGGCGTGCTCGCGCAGCGGCTCGTGCGGCGCATCTGCTCGCACTGCCGCCAGCCGTTCTGCCCGATGGGACAAACCCACAACGCGCTCAAGGAGAAGGGCTTCGACGTCGATGCG
>JAEUIB010000046.1 GCA_016795255.1 Planctomycetota bacterium | reverse complement strand
GAGCACCACTTCGTGCTGACGAAGAACGACTTCGCGGTGCCGCGCGCGCGCCTCGTCGCCGGCATCGAGATCGAGCCCGATGACGCGCGCGCGATCGAACGGCTCCGCGATCCGGCGTTCCCGATGGCGATGCGCGCGATCCTCGCCGACGGCAAGCCGCGCGACGACGGCATCGGCGACGTCGGCACCGCGCGCATCGTGTCGACCGATCCAGATCACCTCGTCATCGACGTCGACGTGAAGCGCGAGGCGTACCTCGTGCTCGCGGACACGGATTTCCCCGGCTGGCGCGCGCGCGTCGACGGCCACGAACGACGCATCGAACGCGCGAACGTCGCGTTCCGCGCCGTCGCACTGAGGCGCGGCGACAAGCGCGTCGAGTTCGCGTACGAGCCGAAGTCCGTGCTGTACGGCGGCCTCGGCAGCGCGTTGTCGGCGCTCGTGTGGCTCGGCCTGTGCTTCGGCGCCGGAAGGCGTTGGCTGACGCTCGAGGCGTGACGCGTGCGTCACGCCGCGGCGATCACGACTTGCACTTCGCGATCAACGCGTTCGCGGCGTCCGGCGCGCTCTTGCACTCGAGCAGCGCCGTCAGCATCAGCGGCGCGACGATCGTCGCGTCGGACTCGACGACGAACATCGGCGTGTCCTCGGTCAGCTTGTCCCACGTGATCTTCTCGTTCGGCGTCGCGCCCGAGTAGCTGCCGTAGGACGTCGTCGAATCGCTGATCTGGCAGAAGTACGCCCACGGCTTCACCGGCTGCTGCAGGTCGTACTTGATCGACGGCACGACGCAGATCGGGAAGTCGCCGGCGATACCGCCGCCGATCTGGAAGAAGCCGATGCCCGCGCCCGTCGAGAGTTCGGCGTAACGGTCGTAGAAGTCGGCCATGTACTCGATGCCCGACTTGACGATCGACGCCGAGCAATCGCCGGTCTTCACGTACGACGCGAAGATGTTGCCGAACGTCGAGTCCTCGTGACCCGGCACGACGATCGGCAGCTTCGCGCGCGCGGCGGCGAGCAGCCAGCACTGCTCGGGATCGCCTTCGTACGCGTCCTTCGGGATCGCCTGGATGACCTCGTAGAAGTACTCGTGCCAGAAGCGACGCTCACCGCGCGCGCTGGCGTTCTTCCACATCGGCACGATGATCTTCTCGACCGCGCGGAACGCCTCGTCCTCGGGGATCGACGTGTCGGTGACGCGGCGCATGCGGTTCTCGAGGATCTTCGTGTCGTCGCGCTTCGTCAGGTAGCGGTAGTCCGGGAAGTCCTTGTAGCCGTGGTGCGCGACGAGGCGGAACAGCGACTCCTCGAGGTTCGCGCCCGTGACCGACATGCCGTGGATCAGGCCCGCGCGGATCGCCGGCGCGAGCGTGATGCCGAGTTGCGCCGAGCTCATCGCGCCCGCGACCGCCCAATACATGCGGCCGCCGTTCTGCACGTGCTTCCAGTACGCGAGCAGCGCGTCGCGCGTCTGACGCGCGTTGAAGTTCTTGTAGTTCGCCAGGATGAACTCGAGCACGGGCAGTTGCGTCGTCGCCAAGGTGGCCTCCGTAAGGGTGAACAGCCTGTTGAAAAAGTCTGCCGAGCAATCGGGCGAGCGAGAACGAGCAGGGCGAGGCGCGCCGACGAGGCGTATCGACGGCCCGGTTGCGCCAGATACGGTGAGGAGGCGCGACGAAGCCATGCTCGTTCGCAGCCGGCCGAGTGCCGGCAGACTTTTTCGACAGGCTGTCAAAGATCGAGATCCCGGGAGGTCCATGCGAACGCACGTCGTCCCGGGGACGATCTACGGTCGTGATCGTCGGATCACGCCGCCATCGATGCGTCGGGTGGCTGGGCGATGAAATTACCGAGGCGAGCGTCGCGCGCCAGACGGTGGTCGAGGAAGTCGCGGGGCGGGTTCGGTCCGCGAGCGTGCGCGCTGCGTTGCCTCTCCGTGATCCGCGCGGAGTTCGACGCGCGCGTCCGCGCGCTGCTCGGGGATCGGAACGCGGAGTCGCGCTAGAGAATCCGTGGAAGGGCCCCGCGACGACCGCGTTCATCCCGGCACTCGGAAACTCCGCGGGGGCGATCGGCATGGGGCCATGGACACTCTCTCGGATCGTCGTCGTCGCGGGAGGTCTGCTCCTCGGACTCGCGTTGCTCTACGACTGCACGAATCGCGTTTTCTACTGTCCTGCCAAGGGTCGGGACACCAAAGTGCGGTCCGACCTCGCGTGGTTCGCGGAAGCGTTGACCAAGTACCGAGGCGAGTTCGGACAGCTTCCCGAGAGCCTCGATGCTCTGCTCGCTCACGCGCCCGAGCATCGGGATCTCCACGACTCGCTCGCCGACGATGCGACCGACCCGTGGGGAAACCCGTACGTCTACGAGCGCTTGTCGCCGACCACCGCGGTGGTGCGTTGCCTCGGTGCGGACGGCATTCCCGGTGGGAACGAGGGAGACGATCGGGACATCGAGCGCCGCATCGAGTGACGCGGCCGCGCCGCGTCGTTCACGGCTTCTCGATCGCTTCCTCGATCGTCTTCGCCTTCGCGTCGACGAACACGCCGACGCCCGCGTCGACGATGCGCGCACCGTCCTGTCGACCCGCGCGGGAGTACGAGTCCTTACCGCCGCCGAGATCGACGAACACGCCGAGCGACGGCTCGCCGTAGTAACTCGCATCGCCGTTGCCGCCTTGCGTGTCCGCGCCGGTGCCCGAGCGATACGCGTCGTCGCCGCCGCCGTCGATGAACACCGCGAGGCCGGAGTTCGACGCGCCGCCGACCGAGATGCTGCCCTGCTCGTCGTAGACGTCGTTGCCGGCGTCCTCGAGGAACCAGCCGATGCCTTCGTCCCACGACGCTCCGAGGTTCGCCGCGCAGCGCGTGTGGTACGCGTCGTTGCCGCCGGCGTCCCAGCGCACGCCGACGGCTTGATGCACGCCGTAGCCCTGCGAGTACCGCGTGCCGAAGTTTTCGTCGTCGCCGCCGCCGTCGAACATCAGCGCGAACGAGAAGTAGTAGGCGCCGCCCTGGCTGAAATTGCCGGCCTGATAGCGGTCCTTGCCCGCGCCGTCGAACAACGCGGCGATGCCGCCGGGCGTCGCTGGGCGAATGCCGATCGCAGAGCCCTGCGACGCGCCGTGATAGACGTTCGGGCCCGAGTCGCCGTAGCTGTCCGGCCACGCCAGATCGGCGAGGTACGTGTCGTCGCCCTTGCCGTCGATCAGCGCGCCGAAGCCGTTGCCGAGCGTCGACCCTTGCGCGAACGCATGCGCCGTACGCGTGTCGTTGCCGTCGCCGTCCACCAACAGCCCGACGCCTTGGAAGCCGAAGCCCTGCGCGTAGTCCTCCGCGACGTACGTGTCGTTGCCGACGCAGTCCGCGAGGATCGCGATGCCGCCGCTGCTCGCTCCCTGCGCGAGCCGCGTCGACGTGTACGAGTCGTTGCCGCCCCGATCGACGAGCAGCGCGATGCCCGCGATCGACGCCGCGCACCGCGCGTAGCGGTCGTTGCCGCCGAGATCGAGCACGACGCGCACCAGCACGCTCGCATCGTCGACGACGGCCGCGCGCTCGTAGACGTCGTCGCCGCCGAGGTCGATCGACAGCGCGACGTTGCCGCCGTGCGTCGTCTTCGTCGGTCCGCCGAGCAGAACGCGATTCCCGTCCGTCGAGCCGACGACGGCGAGCACGTCGCCGCTCGCTCCGACTTTGGCGCCCGAGCCCGGCACCCGCTTCGTGCGTGACAGTCGCGCCGCGAGCCCGTCGAGCACGACCGTTTCCGACAGTCGCGCCAACACGCGCGCCGTCGCGAACAGCGCGCGCGGCTCGACGCGCAACTGCAGCGCCAGCACCTGCGACAGATCCTGCTGCTCGGCCTCCGGGACCTCGGCCTTCGGCTCGTTGAAGCGCTTCCACGTCGCGAGAGCATTCGCGTTCGCCGCGAACCACCGCGCGCGCTCCTCGGGTTCGAGATCGTGCAGCGCGAGCTCGGCACCACGCTGCGCGACGTCGAGCAGCGCCGACAACTGCGTCAGCAGCGCGAGCTCGACGACTTGCGGATCGACGATGGACGCCCAGGCCGCGTCGAGCTCGGCCTCGAGCGCGGCGAGCTTCGCGTCGAGCTCGTCGTCGTCGCCTTTCGTCGCGTCGGCATCGGTCCAATCGGCGACGGTCGCGAGCAGCGCCGCGAGCTGCGGCTCC
>JAEUIB010000889.1 GCA_016795255.1 Planctomycetota bacterium | reverse complement strand
TGTTCCTGTACCCGCCGTACGCGGGCACCGTCGTCGACCTGCGCGTGGGGCCCGACGGTGCGCTGTACTACCTCACGTTCGGCGGCCCGATCGGCAGTTGGAACGACGCGTCGGCGCTGGTTCGCATTCGTGCGCTCGGCGGCGGCAACGCCGCACCCGTCGTGTTCGCGAACGTCGTGGCGCAGAGCGGCCCGGCGCCGCAGGCGGTCCAGTTCTCGAGCACGGGCACGTTCGATCCCGACGGCGGCCCGCAGGCGCTGACGTACGCGTGGACGTTCGGCGACGGCGGCACGTCGAGCTCGCCGTCGCCGCAGCACACGTACGCGACGAACGGCATCAAGGTCGCGCAGGTGGCGGTCAGCGATGGTGCGGCGACGACGCTGTCGTCCCCGCTCGTGGTCGCGGTCGGCACTCCGCCGGTGCCGACGATCGTGTCGCCGTCGCCCGGCCACGCGTACCTCGCCGGCGACACGATCGCATTCAGCGGGTCGGCGACCGACGCCGAGGACGGAGCGCTGCCCGCGAGCGCGTTCTCGTGGAAGGTGCTGCTGCATCACCACGAGCACGAGCATCCGTTCCTCGGCCCGCTGACCGGCGTCACGCAGGGCCAGTTCACGGTGCCGGCATCGGGGCACGGCCCCGACGACACGCACTACGTGATCCGCTTGACGGTCACCGACGCGGACGGCTTGGCGACGACGACCGAGCTCGAGCTCGAACCGACGCATTCCGCACTCGGTCTGCAGACCGAGCCGTTCGGGTTGCCGTTGCTCGTCGACGACGAGAACACGCCGACGCCGACCGTGCTCGAGAGCCTCGTCGGATTCACGCACGTCGTCGAGGCGCCGCTGATCGCGACGCTCGGAACGCAGGCATACGCGTTCCAGTGCTGGAGCGACGGGGGTGCAAGACAGCACGCGGTCGCCGCGCCGCAGGGCGCGCTGCATCTGACGGCGCGCTATCAGCCGTTGCCGTCGACGACGCAGAGCGTGCCGGTCGCGGCGATCGCCGATCTCGCGCAGTACGACGGCACGAGCGGCGTGCTGCACGCGGATGCCGCCGATCCGGCGACGGTGCGCGTCGGGAAGCAACCGAACCTCAGCCCGGTCGAGTTGGCCGCGCGCTTCGCGCTGAACGTGCCCGCCGGCGCGACGGTGTTGTCGGCGCGCATCGAGTTCGTCGCGGGCGCGATCCAGGACGGCGCGCCGCAGGCCGTCGTGCGCGCGTTCGACGTCGGCGACGCGCCGGCGTTCGTCGCGGGCTCGAGCACGCCGCTGTCGCAGCTCGCGCCGCTGACGACCGAGCAGGTCAGCTTCACGTTCCCGACGTGGCAGCCCGGCGCGACGTACGTGACGCCCGATCTGTCCGCGTTGGTGCAGGCCGTGGTCGACCGGCCGGACTGGATCGCCGGCAATCGGGTCGGACTCGTGTTCGACGGTTCACCGACCGTGTTCCCGCAGTGGCGCAGCGCGCGCAACGTCGTGTCCGGGCAGCCGCCGCGCCTGATCGTCACGTGGGCGCAGGTGCCGACCGGTGGGGGAACTTGCCCCGCCGGCTGCGGATTCACGACCTACGGCCTCGCGGCCGCTCCGTCCCACACGCTCGGACTGGTCGGCAACGGCGATCCGCGCGTCGGCGGGCTGATCGACGTCGAAGCGTTCAACCTCGGAGCAGCGCCGATCGCCGGGGTCTTCTTGTCGACGACCGCGGGCAGTCTGCCGTTCTACGGCGGGCAACTCCTCGTCGGTCCGGCGGGCTTCATCGGGTTGATCGTGCTGCCCGCGGTCGACGGTGAATCGGGCTTCGAGCTGCCGCTGCCGAACGACTCCGGCATCGCCGGACTGTCGTTGTTCGTCCAAGTCGCGGCGCCGGACGCGCAGCAATCGCAGGGCGTCGCGTTCTCGAACGGCCTGCAACTGACGATCTGCCCACCATAGGCAGGACGAATCGCGCCAAAAGGGCGAGTGCCGAGCGCGGATCGGCGGGTTATCCTTCGGCCCGACCGAGGTTCGGCGCTGCGCATCGATCGGGGTGCGCATAACCCTCGGTGCGAGGATCGTATGAGTCAGGCACTGAAAGTCGTGCTGGGCGTCGGAGTCGTCCTGGGTGGACTGATCTTCGCGCACGGCACCGTGAATCTGGGCTGGTTCAAGGAGAAGGCCAAGGAGAAGGTCGCGGCGACCGACGGCGCAGCTGCGACGGAGAAAGTGCGCGAGACACTGACGGTCGCGCATCTGCCGGTGACGTGACACCTCACGTGTCCGGTGACCAGTTGGGTCACCAAACACTCGAGCGGTGGCACCGTGTTCCAGTCGAAGCGCTACACGAGCTTCCCGTCCGTGATCGAGGACATCAACGCGAAGAACCTCGACGCGGCGTTCATCCTCGCTCCGCTGGCGATGAAGGTCGCGCGCACGGGCAAGCGTCCGGTCAAGATCGTCCATCTCGGGCATCGCGACGGCACGACGATGATCGTGCGGACCGACTCGCCGTATCAGACGTTCGCGGACTTGAAGGGCAAGAAGATCGCGATCCCGAGTCGATTCTCGAATCAACGCATTCTCATCCAGAAACTCATCGAGCAGTTCGGCATGAAGGACGATGACGTCACGCTCGTCGAGTATCCGCCGCCGGAGCATCCCGGCGCGCTGAAGGCCGGTGACGTCGATGCGTACATCATCGGTGAGCCGTTCGCGGCGAAGGCGCAGATCGACGGCTTCGGCCGCGTCCTGTACTTCACGAAGGACGTGTGGCCGAACTTCATCTCGTGCGTCCTCGTGGTCACGCAAGAGTTGATCGACACGAAGCCGGCGCTCGTGCAGGAACTGGTGTCGGGGATCCGCGCGTCGGGCATGTGGATCGACAGCGGCGACGAGCGCCTGATGGCGGGCGTCAAGCTGGCGGACTCCGCGGTGCCGGTCACGGCCGACGATCCGTGGGTCACGGTTCCCGAGGGTTTCGGACACACGTCGCGCATGCAGGCGGCGCTGATCGCCGCGCGCAAGGAGCACTACAACCAGGATCCCGAGCTGTTGAAGTTCGTGCTCAGCAAGCCGCCGGACCGCGTGAAGTACACGAACCTCAACCTGGCGAAGGACGAGCTCGGCGAGATCCAGCGCTACGCCGAACGGCTCGGATACTTCGCCGAGCGTCCGGTGACGAAGGAAGATCCGTTCGCGTTCGAGGACTACTGCGATCCGCGGTTCCAGGCCGGTGAAGTTCGACCGATGCCGTTGCAGGAGACGGCCCAAGGAGCAGGCAAGTGAGCGAAGTCGAGATGAAGGTCGCGATGGAGTCAGGATCCCCTGCGGGGATCGCCGTCGCGAAGAACCTCGAGGCTGCCTCCCGCGCGGACAAGACGGCGTGGCCGTCACGGCTCGCCTATCTCGTCGCGGGCTGGTCGCTGTTCATCGTCGCGTGGCACCTGGTGTCGCGCGGGATCAAGATCAGCGACATCCCTTCGCCGCTGCAGACGTGGAACGCGCTTGCCGAGGTCCTCGAGCAGGGCCTGTTGTGGAAGAACGTCATC
>JAEUIB010000867.1 GCA_016795255.1 Planctomycetota bacterium | reverse complement strand
CCTAAGTCCCGGATGGACAGAACCGAAGGGCGCGTCCGATGGCCGCCGACCGCTGGGAGATTACGGGAAGTCGTTCGACTGGCCCGCTCCCGAGACCTTGTTCGCTCGGCCGGCGTTCTGCGTGCCGAGGTTCACGAAGCTGTCGCCGGTGGCCTTGTTCGCCTCGAGCCAGTTGTTGTCGCCGAGCACTTGGATGGCATCGCCACCGTTGGTCTTGAACTTGTTGCCGACGAGCGCGGAGCGCTCGACGCCACTGACGACGCGGATGCCCTGACCGAGGTTCGCGTTGATCGTCGCGGTCCGGACGCTCATGCCGCTCTGCGTCAGCTCGACGCCGTGCACCGTGTTGTCCGAGTACGTGCCGCCGAGGATCACGCCACCCTCGGCTCCGCCTTGGAACCCGTAGGTGTTCTGCCGGCTGGTGCAGGTCTCGAGCGACACCTGGACGCCGAGCGCGATGAAGCCGACGTCGCAGTCCTGCGCGACGCACTTCACGGCGCGATGCGCCGCGCCTTCGAAGAAGAAGCCGTGCGACGCCGAGGCCTTGACCGTGCACTTCTCGAGCCGGTGGCCGGTGCCGCGGATCGTGAACAGCCCGGGATGCGTGAGGTCCGAGGCCATCAGCGCATCGGACGAGCAATTCGTCAGCGAGCAGTTCGTCGACGTCGCGGACAGCAAGAACGCGTTGTTCCCGACGTTGTCGGCGACGCACGCATCCAAAGTGTGCGCGTTCCCGTCGATCGAGAACGCGACCTTCGTCATCCCGGAGAAGTCGCACTTCTTCAGCAACACACCCGACGTCGTCGTCCCGGAGACGACCACGCCGACGTCGTCGCCGGCCACGCCGTTCACGCCGTCGAGCACGATGTTCGACGTCACGCCGCCGATCTCGACCGCCGGTTCGTCGCCGTCCGTCGCCGAGAAGCTCTTCACGACGACGTTCTTCAGCGTGATCCCGCGCGCGTCCTGGATGCGGATCGCGTTCTTGTCGACCGCGGTGCCGACGATCTGCACTTGTCCCTTGCCGGAGCGCTGCAGCGCCAGCGAGGCCTGCGTCGGAGTGCCCGTCAGCGAGATGTAGAGGCTCTCGGTGTAGACGCCCGACGGGATGTTGATCGTGTCCGCCGTGTCCGCATTCGCGAGCGCCGCGTCGATCGCCTGCTGGATGGTCGTGATCCCCCCGCTACCGACCGTGATCGTCCCGGCCTCGGCCGCTGCTCCCCCGCAGGCGAACACCAGGACGGCTGTCCGCAACCACCGAAGGGATCCGAGCATGGGCACCTCCAACACGTTCCAACGCTTGATGTCGACCCCGCGGAGGGCCGAAGTAAGTGGATTCTGGCCCCGAAACGACCCGACAGCCAGTGATGCATCAGCTTTGCGTCACCTGTCGTCGCCACGACCACCGGGCTCTTACCGTCGCAAGCCCTCGGTACGAAAGGGTTGCTCGCACGCTTCCCGACGATTCGTTGCGGGGTCCGTCGTCCACCTCTCTAATGCGCCGACCTTCTTGCCAGGAGCGAACTTCGGATGCCTCGCGACCTCCTCGAATACCACGCGCTCGAAGACGGCGAACTCAATCGGCTCTGGTACGAGGAGCAGGACCCGCGCGCCCGCGACGCGTTCCAGTTGCGCTGGTGGCTCGGCGGCGACCCGATCGGCGGCAAGGACCTCGTCTCGAACTACCACACGCTGATCCTGCATCGCTGCTTCGACGCCGGACTGCTGCTCGAGTCGCAGGTCGCCGAAGTCGTCAAGCTCGCGATCCCGCCGCTGGTCGCGAACTTCCCGGGCGACCCGATCGCGCGCTTCGAAGACGTCCTGATGCCCCACGTCACGAAGGCGATCGCGACCGTGCGCGCGGCGACGCCGGCGATGCTGGAGGCGTCCGGCGCCGAGTTCCGGACCCGCGTCGAGCAAGCCCTCGCGGCCGGCGGCGCCGGCGGCAAGACCGTCCACGATTGGATCAACCACGGCGCCGAGGACCGGACCGACGCCGACTGGTCGGCCGCACTCGACGCGTTGCGCGCCGCGCTGCCGACGATCTACGGACCTTCGGCGTCGACGCAGCACCCGCTCGCGGTGACCGAAGTCCCGAAGAAGAAGGCCGTCGACGCGTCGGTGACGACGCAGCACCTGACGCCGCGCCAGATCTTCAATTGGGCGCAGCGCTCGGGCGACGTCTCCGCCGGCGAGAAGAAGGAAATCGAGTGGTGCCGGCCGTGCCGCGAGCTGTGCCACGGCGCACTGCTGTTCCTGCGTGACGTGCGGAAGTCGTTCGGCGGCACGCTGCCGGACCTGCCCGCGGTGTCGCCGCAGCAGGACGCCGACATGGCCGCCGCGTTCCAGGCCGTCGCCCCCGAAGTGCCGAAGCCCGTGGCCGCGAAGTCGACCGGCGGCGGCGGCGGTGGCGGCAAGGGCATGTGGATCGTGTTCGCGCTGATCGCGGCCGCGGTCGGCGCCGCTGCGTTCTTCATGAGCCGCTGAATGAGCCGCTGAGGCTCCGCGACGAGGACATCCATGAAACGACTGCACGACCGTGTCGCGTTCATCACCGGTGGCGGTTCCGGCATCGGCCGCGCGATCGCCGAGCGTTTCGCCGCCGAAGGCGCGCGCGTCGCGATCTCGGGACGACGCAAGGACAAGCTCGCGGGGACGGTGAAGGCCATCGAGGCCGCCGGCGGCCGCGCGCGGGCCTACGAACTCGACGTGCGCGACGTGGCCGCGATCGACCGCGTCGTCGCGCAGGTCGCGAAGGACCATGGCGGACTCGACGTCCTGGTCAACAACGCCGGCATCAGCGGCCCGACGCCGGTCGAGACCGTCACGTACGAGCAATGGCGCGACATCCTCTCGACGAACCTCGACGGCGCGTACTTCTGCGCGCGCGCCGCGCTGCGCCACATGAAAGACCACGCCGACGCCCGCGTGATCAACATCGCGACGATCGGCGCCGCCGTGCCGTTCCCGGGTTGGACCGCGTACTGCGCGTCGAAATCGGGCCTCGTCGGCGTCACGCGCTGCCTCGCGATGGAAGTCGCGCCGCGTGGCATCACGGTCAACGCGATCCTGCCGGGCTGGGTCGAGAGCGACATGCAAGACGCCGGCGTCAAACACATCGCGAGCGCGATGGGCAAGAGCGTCGACGACGCGATGCCGATCATCCTCTCGCAGGTTCCGCTCGGTCGCATGAGTCAGCCCGAAGAGATCGCCGCGCTCGCGGTCCACATCGCGTCGCACGAGGGCCGCGGCATGACCGGCAGCTCCACCGTGGTCTCCAACGGCGCGTTCATGAACTGATGAGCGCATCCACCGGCCGCGAACCACCGACGATCGACCTGCGCACGTTCGTGTACCTGGACGTGCTGCAGCCGCAGCTCGCGTCGTTCCTCGCGACCGTGAGCCAGGGCTATCTGCCACGCGAGCGTCAGGCGTCGCTGGTCGTCGAGATCGCGCCGGGCATCGCGATCAATCGCGTCACCGACATCGCGCTGAAGGCGACCGGCGTCGTCCCCGGCATGCAGATCGTCGAGCGCGCATTCGGCATCCTCGAACTCCACGACGACGACCAAGGCCGCGTCCGCGCCGCGGGGCAGGCGATCCTCGACTACCTCCGCGTGACCGAGCACGACCGCGCCAAGCCGCGCGTCGTCTCGAACGAGATCATCACCGGCGTCTCCGGCTACCAGACGATGCTGGTCAACCGCATGCGCCACGGCGACATGATCCTCGACGTCGAGACGCTGTGGATCCTCGAGACCCAACCCGCGGCCTACGCGCTGTTCGCGGCGAACGAGGCCGAGAAGACCGCGAACGTGAAGCTGCTCGAAGTGAACGGCGTCGGCGCGTTCGGGCGCCTGTTCATGGGCGGCGATGAAACGTCGATCCACGAAGCCGCGCGCGCAGCCACGGCCGCGATCGAAGGCATGTCGGGACGCACCGCGTTCGATCGCCGCACGCACTGACGCAGTGCTGGCGACTGGGAACGACCGCGCTACAGTTCAGGCCGCTTTTCGGCGGATCGCGGACCACGAACCATGGCAAAGACGCAGAAGTACTTCCTGCCCGAGCAGTACGGACTGTTCGAACGGCTCAAGGTCCAGCTCATCGACGGCAAGAAGCCGATCCCGACCTTCCCGATCCGCGCGCAGATCCAGACGCGGACGGCGTGCAACGCCGAATGCTCGTTCTGCCCGAACACGACCGTCGGCGACGCCCTGTCGCAGGGCACGATGGAATGGGACCTGTTCACGAAGATCGTCGACGAGATGTCCGAGCACGCGATGGACGAGATCCATCCGTTCTTGATGAACGAGCCGCTGTGGGACAAGGACCTGCCGAAGAAGATCCGCTACATCGCCGACAAGCGGAAGCCCGGCTCGTCGATGCAGATCAAGATCAACACCAACGCGTCGTTGCTGACCGACGACATGGCGAAGCAGTTGATCGAGTCCGGTCTCGACAAGATCAACATCTCGTTCCACGGGATCCGTCCCGAGGTCTACGAGTTCAACATGGGCAACTTGAAGTTCGAGCCCATGGTGAAGAAGGTGCTGCGCTTCAAGGAACAGCTCGACAAGGCGAGCAAACCGAAGCCGAAGCTGCACATCACGATGGTGAAAACGAAGGACATCGTCGCGGACAAGAAGAACATCCGCGCGTTCTGGAAGTCGCACGGCATCGGCTGCAACTTCCGACCGCTCGGCAACCGCAACAACAAAGAAGTCGAGATGAAGGGGATCAATTGGGACGACTGGCACGCGTACACGTGGTGCCGTCGCCCGTTCACGCAGATCTACATCCTCTACAACGGCGACTGCGTGCTGTGCTGCTGCGACTGGAACCGCACGACGACGCTCGGCAACTTGCGCCACAAGTCGATCGAAGAGGTCTGGAACAGTCCGGCCTACAAGCGGGTCCGCGAGAACTTCCTGCTGAAGGACCGCAAGGACCTGCTGTGCGGGACGTGCCTCTACACGCGCTGACCGCGAAGACGAAGAGGCGCCGCCGCGCGGCCGACGCGATCAGTAGCTCTCGCGAATGACGTGCAGCGACGCCGGCGGCTTCGCGTCCGCCAGTCGTCCGAGCCGCGGCAGCGCGAACTCCAATCCTGCGGGCGTCGGCGCGACCTCGAACGGCGCGAAGCAGTCGAGCGCGCGGAACGAGTTCGGCACGTCGCGACTGCGGATCGTGTACGCGTTGCCGCTCTTCGAGCACTCGAGCACGAACGACCCCTGGTCGTGCGTGAACACGAGGTTGAACTGTGCCGACAGCGGCGCGCGGACGTGGACGCGCAGTTCGTCACCGACGGTCGTCGCGAACGCGGCCGAGCCGTCGGAACTCGCGAGACCGTCGGGCCACGGCCCGACGTCGCGCCCCCCGACACCCGTCACCGGACTCGTCGGTCGACCCGACGACAGCAACCAGCCGTGAGCCGCGGCTTCGTTCGCTCCGAACGACCGGCCGACGAGCCGCTCCAGCGCCGCGTCGGCGGCGACGCGCATCTCGTGGAGGTTGCGCTCGTCGAGCATCGCGACCAGATCGGGGACCACCGTCTCGTCGCCGTGTTCGGCGAGTCCGAGTACCGCCTCCTCGCGCAAGTACAGCGCCGGAGCGACGTTCGCGAGTTCGCGGAGGTTCTTGACCTCGTCGTCGCCCCCGAGCTTCTGCGCCATGACCGCCAAGGCGACCAAGCCCACGGTCAGGCCGAGGGCCGGGCCGCTGGTGTTGCGCAGGGGCGAGCGCGACGACGAAGGTCGGAACGGGACGATCCGGCTCACGAGCCGAACATCGTCATTTCCGACCACTGCGCTCAAGTTCGGTCGGGGTCGTGGTGCTCGGAAGACCCCGGGCCAACAGCTCGGCGGCTCGCCGGACGACTTCCGCGGGATGGCCGAGGTCGGCCGCAGCGAGCGCGCCGAGGACCCCACCCACCCACGCATCCGACGCGTCGGTGCGGACCTCGAGGCGCGCGTCCGCGCTGACCAACGTGAGGCCGCCGTCGGATCCCCGGATCGCGAACACGCGCATCGACTCCGAGAACGAGCGCTCGATCGTCTGTGCCTGCGTCTCGTCGCTCGCCGTGCGCGGCATCGCGCAGACCGAACGGACGTCGTCGGACCGCAGCACGATCCCGTACGGGTACGTGTGGTACGCCTGCTTCA
>JAEUIB010000847.1 GCA_016795255.1 Planctomycetota bacterium | reverse complement strand
GAAGGCGTGCGAAGAAGTCCTCGCGCCGATCGTCGATCTCGCCGACGACGACGCGCTGCTGCTCGCGCAGGCGCGGCGGCGCAACGGCCGCAACGACGCCGCGATCGTCGGACTACGGGCGCTGCTCGAGCGACCGAGCGTGCTGGCGTCGCCGCTGGAACTGCACGCGCGGTTCGAACTCGTCGAGACGCTGCTCGACGCGAACGACGCCGCCGGCGCGCTCGTCGAGCTCGATCGGATCGACGACACGCTGCGATCGACCAACGACGAAGCGTCGTCGCTGCGCAGTCGTGATCTGCGCGCGAAGGCGACCGGCGCGAAACCTGCGGACGACGCCGGCGAGAAGAACGGCATCCACAAGACCGAGCACAACGAGCCCGCCGTGTTCCACGGCGCGACGAGGACTCGATGAAGATCGTGATCGCGGGGGCCGGCGCGGTCGGCTCGAACCTGGCCGAGGAGCTGTCGGTCGACAAGCACGACATCACGGTGATCGAGTCCGACCCGGTGCTCGTCGAGCGCCTGCGCGGTCGCCTCGACGTCCACACGATCAACGGCAGCGTGACCGACGCCGAAGTGCTGCGGCTGGCCGGAGTGTCCGACGCCGACATCTTCATCGCCGTCACCAACGTCGACGAAGTGAACATCGTGTCGTCGACGCTCGCGCACCACCTCGGCGCGAAGCGGCGCATCGCGCGGGTCCGCAATCCGATGTTCTCTGGCCAGAACGCGGTCGCGAACACGCGCGAGTTCCACATCAACCGCATCGTCAACCCGGACGTCCTGGCCGCCGAGACCGCGATGCGCCTGATCGCGAGCCCGGGCCTGACGTTCCAAGCCGAGTTCGCGGCGGGCGAAGTGCTGCTGCGCGCGTTCCGCTTGCCCGAGGACAGCGGTATCCACGGCATCCCGCTGAAGGATCTGGCGCGCAAGTTCACCGATCGGCCGTTCATCATCGCCGCGGTCGAGCGTGACGGCGACGTGCTGATCCCGCGCGGCGACGACGCGCTGCGCGTGGACGACACCGTCTACTTGATGATGCTGAAGGACGCCGAGGATCGCTTCCGCGAGTTGATCCACTCCGACGAACGCCGCATCGGGCGCATCGTCGTCTACGGCGCCGACGCGGTCGGAGTCGATCTGGCGCGACGGCTCGCGACGGTCGCGAAGCGCGTGATCGTCGTCGACGAGCGGCGCGCGCAGGCCGAACTCGCGTCCGAGCGCTTGCCGGGCGCGCTCGTGCTGCACGGTTGGGTCAGCGACGAAGAGGTCCAGCACGAGATCGACTTCAAGAACGTCGACGTGTTCGTCGCGGCCGCGCAGGACGACCGCATGAACCTCGTCGCCGCGCTGTACGCCAATCGGCGCGGCGCGACGCGGACGCTGGTGTTCGCGCGCGAACCCGACATCGTGCCGTTGCTGAACACGCTCGAGTTCGACGCGGTGATCAACGCGCGTCTGCTCGCGGTGTCCGAGATCTCGCGATTCGTGCGGCCCGGCAAGGTGCTGGCGGTGCAGAAGATCGGCGAGGGCGGGGCCGAAGCCGTCGAGATGCTGGTCAGCAAGGGCAGCAAGGCGGCGAAGCGATCGCTGCGCGACCTGAAGCTCCCGGAAGGCGCGGTGGTCGGCGCGGTGTTCCGCGACGGTCAGGCGCAACTGCCGACCGGCGACACGGTGCTCGAAGTTGGCGACGACATCGTCGCGTTCGTCGTGAACCGCGTCCGCGAGAAGGTCGAGGCCTTGTTCACGGCGCCGCGCAAGATCCGGTTCGAGGGCTGAGCGTTCGATGCTGGCGGCCCTTCGTTCCCAGATCATCGTGCTGTCGCGGTTGTCGCTCTTGTCCGCGCTGCTGATGCTGCCGTCGTTGGTGTTCGCGCTGACGTCGTCGACCGGTTCGGTCGTGGAGGCGAAGGCCTTCGGCACGCCGATCGGGATCTCCGTCGGGTTCTTCCTGGTGACCGCGGCGGTGCTGCGCCGCGAGCGACCGCAACTGCGCGAGATCAAGGACGGCTTCCTCTGCGTCGTGCTCGCCTGGGTCCAGTTCGTCGTGCTCGGCGCCCTACCGTTCTGGTTGTCCGGTCATCTGCCGACGTTCGTCGACGGCCTGTTCGAGTCGGTCAGCGGCTACACGACCTGCGGCGCGTCGACCTTCCGTTCGGTCGAGGTGTTGCCCCAGGGAATTCTGCTCTGGCGCGCGATCACGCACTTCGCCGGGGGGCTCGGCATCATCGCGCTGTCGGTCGCGATCCTCCCCGCACTCGGAGCCGGTGGCGTCGTGTTGTTCAGATCCGAGGTGCAGTCGTCGGTTTTCGAGGATCGGATCCGCCCCCGCATCAAGGAGACCGCGATCGCCCTGCTCGTGATCTATTCGGGCCTCGTGCTGCTCCAGGCCGCGTTGTTGTGGGCGTTCGGCGGCATGACCGCATTCGAGGGCTTCGTGCATGCGTGCGCCACGCTCTCGACCGGCGGATTCTCGACTCGAGACGCGAGCCTGGCCGCGTTTCCGGCGTCGGCGCAGTGGATCACGTGCGTGTTCATGTTCCTCGGCGCGACCTCGTTCCTTCTGCACGGTCGTGCATTGAAGGGCGAAGGTGCGGCCCATCTGCGCAACGAGGAGTTCCGAGCGTTCGTGCTCCTCGTCGTCGGCGCGATCGTGCTGATGACGATCCTGGTCCACGGGCGTCCGGAAGCGGGCGCTGCCGGAATCGGTGAGATCCACGTGCTCGATCCGTCGCAGCGTTCGGGCGATTGGTCGACATCGATCCGGGACGCCGCGTTCCAAGTGCTGACGTGCGTGACGTGCACGGGGTTCGCGACGGCGAACTTCGATCGTTGGCCGGACGCTGCGCGGTTCCTGCTGGTCGCGCTGATGCTGATCGGCGGATGCACCGGGTCGACCGCGGGCGGCATCAAGGTGTCGCGCATGGTCGTGTTCGTGCGCATGGTCGGTCGCGAGCTGCAGCAGCTCCTGCGACCGAGCCGCATCGTCACGGTTCGCTTCGGCCAGAACGTCGTGCCGTCCGACGCGTTGATCTCGGTGGCGACGTTGATCGCGCTCTATCTCGGGATCGTCGCGATCGGGGCGTTTCTGCTGACCCTGTTGGAGATCCCGTTGATCGAGTCCGCGAGTGGGGCGATCGCGTCGATGGGCTGCGTCGGCCCGGGCCTCGGCTCGATCGGACCGGCCGGGAACTACGCCGACATCGGCGCCGGAGCGAAGCTCGTGCTGTGCGGCCTGATGCTGACCGGGCGCCTCGAGATCTACGCCGTACTCGCGCTGTTCGCGCTGCTGCGCCGCCGGCGCTGATCGCCTCGATCGACCTGAGCCCGATGCTCGCGTGACGCCGCGCCCCCTGCGCGGATTAGAGCCTGGGGGCACGTGCGGATCATCGCGCGGCCCTCGGGAGATCCGCCATGCTGCGCTGCGTCACGGCCTCGCTCGTCCTCGTTTCGCTCGGCCACGCGTTCGCGGGGACGATCGACGTTCCGGCCGACCACTCCACGATCGGCCAGGCGATCGCCGCGGCGGCCACCGGCGACACGATCCGCATCCATGCAGGCACGTACTTCGAGAACCTGACGATCACCGGCAAGTCCCTGAAGCTCGTCGGCGTCGGCGCCGTGATCATCGACGGCCTGTCGGGTGGACAGCCGCACGACTCGACGCTGTGGCTGAAGAGCGGCGCCGACGGCAGCGTCGTCCGCAACCTGACGCTGCGCCACGCGCGGACGTCGATGACCGGCGGCTACGGCGTGTACGTCGAAGCCGAGAACGTCGTGCTCGAGAAGCTCCGCATCGTCGCTTGCGAGGCCGGGGGCATTCGCGCGGACAACGACAAGTGCGTGATCCGCAAATGCGTGATCGAGGGCTGTGGCAACGGCATCGAAGGCGGCTCGGACTACGTCCGCGTCGAGAAGAACGTCGTCCGCAACGTCTTCGGCACCGGGATCCGCATGTCCGGGAAGGCCCCGCTGGTCGCGAAGAACCTCGTCGAGAACGTCGAGTTCGGCCTCGGCATCGACGCCGGCGCCTCGAGCACGCGGCTGCTCGGCAACGTCGTTCGCAACGTCTCGGACCAAGTTTCGATCCGGCTGAACGGCGGCGGCTGCGAGGCGATCGGCAATCGCGTCGAGTTCGGCAGCGACGACGACTACGCGGTCTACGTCGCCGGATCGAGCTGCGTTCTCGTCGGCAACACGATCCGCGACTACACGTCGGTCGGCATCTCGGTCCAGGCGACCGCGATGGG
>JAEUIB010000833.1 GCA_016795255.1 Planctomycetota bacterium | reverse complement strand
CGTCCGGAGTGGCGTTCCGCATCGCGTTCGTCGACGCCCGGATGCAGGGCGAGGACACCACGCGGACCGTCGTCGCGGCGCTGCGCACGCTGGTCCGTCGTTCGCCGGACGTGATCGTGATCGTCCGCGGCGGCGGCTCGGTCCTCGATCTGTCGTGGTTCGACAAGGAGGACGTCGTGCGCGCGGTCGCCGATGCGGCGATCCCGGTGCTGACCGGCATCGGACACGAGATCGACACGTCGGTCACCGACCTCGCCGCGCATCGGCATTTCAAGACGCCGACGGCCGTCGCGGCGTTCCTCGTCGAGCGCGCACAGGACGCGTTGCGGTCGCTGTCGGACGCACGGCGCCGGTTGCGTGCCGCGCGGACGTTGCTGTCGGACGCGGCGCGAACGCTGCGCGAGCACGCCTTGCATCTCCGGCACTCGGTCTTCGCGCTGGTGGAGCGCGAGCGAGCGTTCGTCGCCGCCGTATCGAAGGACCTCGTCCGGCTGCCGCTGGTGCGCGTCGCGGCCGAGTCCGGCGTGCTCGAGCGCAGCCTGTTGCGCCTCCGCATGAGCGGCGGCGTCGACCGCGCACGCGACCGCGTCGACGAGTTGGCGCGCCGGTTGACACGGGCGTCCGCGCAGCGTCTGAAAGAACATGAAGTCGCGCTGGAATCGTGCCGCACGCGCGTGCGGCTGCTCGATCCGGCGGCAGTGGTGCGGCGCGGATACGCGCTGCTCGAAGAGTCCAAGGGCCGCGTCGTCACCGACGCGAGCGCCGTGTCCACGGGTGAGCTCGTGATCGCGCGTCTGCGCGATGGCCGGCTCACGACGCGCGTCGAACGCGTGGACACGAACGCGACAACGGAGCAGGACCATGGCGAAGAGAAAGAGCGGCGGCGACCCCGTCGCGGACCGAAGCATCCCGGCCAACTTGAAATATGGTGACGCGAAGGATCGGCTCGAGACCATCCTCGCGGAGATCGAGTCGGCGGAGGTCGACGTCGACGATCTGGCCGAACGCGTGAAGGAAGCGGCCGCTTTGGTGCGCGTGCTGCACGACAAGCTGACCCGCACGAAGGCCGAGGTCGAGAAGGTCGTCGCCGAAGTCGGCGAGAAGGACGACGATCCGGAAGACGAGGACGAGGAGGACGACGAGGACGAGGACGAAGACGAAGAGGACGAAGACGAGGACGACGACGACGGATCCGACGGCAAGTCGGACGACGATTGATCGAACAGGAACGGGCCGGTGCGGGAGCGTGAAGCTCTCGCGCCGGCCCGTGCGCTTGCATCCATCCGCGTCGCTGGGGCGGATCGTTAGGGCGGATCGCTAGGGCGGATCGCTGGCGCGGTAGCCGTCGACACGGAAAGCCACCGCCTCGCGCTCCTCGCCGATTCAGTCGTCCTTGACGACGATCGAGCGGGACTTCGCCGCGTCCGCCTTCGGGATCACGACCTCGAGCACGCCCTTCTTGAACCGCGCTTCGGCCTTCTCGCCGTTCACGGCGCTGGGCAGCTCGATCGAGCGGACGAACGAACCGTACGCGCACTCGCGCAGGTGCACGCTGTCCTGTTCGCTCTCGTGCTCGAACTTCTTCTCGCCGCGCACCGTCAGCCGATTGCGCTCGCATTCGACGTGGACGTCCTTCGCGTCGAGACCGGGGATCTCGAGCGTCACGAGAACGTCGTTCTTGCGCTCGACGACGTTCATCGGCGGCTCGAACGCGAACGCGGCCGGCTGGGTCATCCGATTGCCGAAGAAGCGCTCGACGGCGCGATCGAAGTCGTCGTGGAACGGGAACAGGGTCGACTTCCAGGGAACGAGCTTCATGGATTCCCTCCTTCGTTGACGCATTGACGATTCGCCATCGCGGAGTCCGTGGACTCGACGGAGCGCCGCGCACGGCGGGGGACGGAACGCCTCTTGCCGAGGCATCGGGCGAAAAAGCGAAGACCGTGCCGTGACCGGCCGGCGGGCCGCCCCGACGTGCGGTGCTCGGCGGATCTCTCGTCGGGATCAGGGTTTCGGTGTCGAGGGGTGTCGGATCGGGCGGCCCCGGGGCGTCATCTCGACGCGGAAGAGTCGCCGCGGTGCGGCAGATCTTCCCGGTTCGGACCGGTGGCGGCACGGAGGGTGCTC
>JAEUIB010000773.1 GCA_016795255.1 Planctomycetota bacterium | reverse complement strand
GCGGCGAGCTCTTCGTCGTACCGCGCGAGCTTCGCCAGCACGTCGCCCCCCCGGCGTTCCGGGCGCGCGCGCGACAGTCGCAAGCGCGAGTCGTCGGCGGCCTGCTCCGCGACCTTCGCGTACAGCGCGAGCGCTTCGGTCAGCAGCTCGTCGCGCAAGCGCTCGCTGCCCGGGACGTCGGTCAGCGCGTCGTTGCCGAAGCGGAACTGCAAGCGCTCGACGGCGTCGAGCGCGATCTGCAGCGACTCCTCCGCGCGTTGGCGCTGGAGCTCCGTGCGATTGCGTTCGGTGCGGAGGCGTTCGTTCGTGCGCCGTTGGACGAAGCCGTAGGCGAGGGGCCCGACGATCAGCGCGACGCACAGTGCCGCGAGCGCGAGTGCCCGCGCCGGATGGCGGCGCGCGAATCGCCGTGCGGTCTGCCACGGGTTCGGGCGCGCGGCGCGGATCGGTCGCAACTCGAGCACCGCGCGCAGATCGTCGTGGAACTCGGCGGCGCTGGCGTAACGGCGCTGTGGTTCGACGTCGATCGCCTTGTGGCAGACGGTCTCCGCGTCCCACGGCACCGCGCGATGGACGCTGCGGACCGGAGGGAACGCGCCGCCGACGATCGCGGTCTGCAAGTGCGCGACGTCCGACGCCTGGTACGGCGGACGCAGCGTCAGGATCTCGTAGAGCGTGACACCGAGGCTGTAGACGTCCGAGCGCTCGTCGACGACGCCGTCCTGCCAGCACGCTTCGGGCGCCATGTACGTCAACGAGCCGAGCTGCGAGCCGGACTTCGTCAGGCGCGTTTCGCCGGTCAACGACGCCAATCCGAAGTCGAGCAGCAGCGCGCGACCGTCGATCGTGACCATGACGTTCGACGGCTTCAGATCGCGGTGCAGCACGCCGCGCTCGTGGGCGTGCTGCAGCGCGAGCGCGACCTGCGCGACCACGCGCAGACAGCACTCGGTCCAACTGTGGCCGAACGCGTCCGGCACGACTTGGTCGGCCGGGATGAGCGCGGCGGTCGCGACGGCATCGACGAAGTCCGCGCCGGTCAGCTCGGTCGGATCCCGCCCCTTGACGCGTTCGACGACCTGCGCGAGCGAGCAGCCCTGCACCACGTCCATCGCGTAGTACGGCAGGCCCTTCTCTTCGCCGACCACGTGGATCGGCACGATGTTCGGGTGGTGCAGCCGGGCGACCGCTTCGGCCTCGCGCTGGAAGCGCTGCTTCGCGCCGGGGAAGTACAGGTGCTCGGGGCGGATCACCTTCAGCGCGACGCGGCGCTTCAGCGACGGCTGTTCCGCGAGGAACACGACGCCCATGCCCCCGCCGCCGAGGCGCCGCAGCAATCGGAACTCCCCGAGGCGCTTCGGGATCTCGTCCTCGGCGGCCTGCCCCTCGGCCGTCAGCAGCCCCATCGCGCGCAGCATGCCGACCCGTCGACGCAACTTGCCCTCGAGAGCCGGATTCCGTGCACAGAGATCGTCGACGGCGCCCATGCCGTCGCGCTCGAAGCGTTCGAGGCATTCGGTGACGAGCGCGTTCAGCTCCGGATCGGAGGCATTCGAGTCGCTGTCGTTCGGGTCTGGCGTCGTCACGGGCGAGGGGGATCCACGGCGGCAGTCGGTCGGAACGATACCGCTTCCATCCAGTTGCCGTCGGACGCGTCACGCCGGAAAGCCGATCCGGCAGCGAAGCGTGCGAAAACCCCGGAGACGACCGCCGCGGCCGTCAATTTCGGCACGTCCGTTACAGCAGCGGGGACAGCAGACGAGCGATTTGATCCCGCAATTGCCGCCACCACGCGCCGCGTCGATGGGTCCGCGACGTGACCTCGCGACTGTGCTCGAGGTCTTCGAGGAATCGCCGCTCCATGTCGTGCGCGAACGCGTCGTCGGCGACCGCGGCCGACAGTTCGTAGTTCAGCCGGAACGACCGGACGTCGACGTTGGCCGACCCGACCACGCACAGCTCCGAGTCGACGACGATCGTCTTCGCGTGCAGCATCGAGCGTTCGTACTCGAAGATCCGGACGCCGGCGGCGAGCAGCGGCCGGTAGTACGTGCGCGCCGCCATGCCGACGAGCCAGACGTCGCAGTGCGCCGGCAGCAGGATCCGGACGTCGATGCCGCGCATCGACGCCGCGAGCAGCGCGCGCATGGTCGGCGAGTCGGGGATGAAGTACGGACTGGTCAGGAACACGCGCTCGCGTGCCGCCGTGATCGACGCGAAGTAGACCATGCTGTTCGCGTTGACGATCTGGTCCGGCCCGCTCGGCACGATGCCGACCCGCGCGGAGCCGCTCGGGATCCCGCAGAACTGCGGCGGTTCGAGCGCCTCGCCGGTCGCGAACGCCCAGTCCTCGCGGAACACCTGTGCGAGATCGGCGACCGCAGGGCCGTCGATCCGCACGTGGCTGTCACGGAACAACAGATCGCCGCGCCGTCGCACGCGACCCGAATACTCGTTGCCGACGTTCATGCCGCCGGTGAACGCGATCATGTCGTCGACGATGACGATCTTGCGGTGGTTGCGCTGCTGGACGGCCCACCGCCGCCGCCACGGCGACAACGGCAGGAACGCTTCGACGCGCGCGCCGGCATCGCGCAACGCGTCGAGGCGCGACGTATCGAGGCCGAACGATCCCATCGCGTCGTACAGGAAGCGAACTTCGAGCCCCGCCTTCGCTTGGCGCGTCAGCAGGTCGAGGAAGCGCCGGCCGGTCTCGTCGTTGCGGACGATGTAGTACTCGGCGTGGATGCGGCGCGTCGCGCGCTCCATCGCGGTTTCGAGCGCCTCGAACGCGTGATCCGCTTCGACCAACGGCAGGACCGTGTTGCCGACGGTCGCCGGCATGCCGGTCGCCGACTCGACGGTTCGCAACACGGCGTCCGCGACCTTGGTCGTCGGCGGCGGGCGCGACGGCTCCGCGATCACGCCGTCCCCGGGCCGCACGCGCGCGACCGTGGTGCGCCGCCGCCGGATCGTCCGATGCAGACTCGGACCGGACAGGATCAGGTAGAGGACCGCGCCGATCGCCGGGAACGCGATGATCGAGAAGATCCACGCCAGCGTGCCTTCGACGTCGCCGCCGCGGCGCAGCACCTTGACGATCGCGGTGACGTCCAACGCGCCGATGCACGCCGCGATCCCGATCGCCGACCAGTTCCACGGAACATCCACGCGCGCTAGGCCTCCCGGATCGGTCGAGACGATACCGAGAGGCCCGCCTTCAGTGCGGACGCGTCAACGTTCCATCATTGGATGACGACGGTTTTCGCGTCGGTCATCGCGTGGACGAGGTGCGTCGACCCCGGCGGATTCAGCGTGATCGCGGCGAACACGATCGGCGTGCCGATCGCGACCGGCGTGTTCGGCACGCTGAACGTCGCGACCGCGGTGCCCCCCGGCGTCAGGTTGCCGGTGAGGCCGCTGAACAGCGACGTGTTCGGGAACTGGATCGTGAACTGCATCAGCGCGTCGTAGTTCAGCGGCAGCGTGCGGCCGTCGGACAACGGCAGCCCCGGAGACGAGCCGAGCGATGCCATCAGCAGATAGGTCTCGTTGCCGACGCCGGGCAGATCGAGCGCGAGCTGGATCGTCGTGCCGATCGCTGCCGGGCCGGAAGGCGTGATCGTCTCGAGATCGAACACGCGGCCGTGGACGTCGGTCGTGCTCGCCGCCCACAGCGCGATGAGCCGCTGACCGCTGCGCGAGCACGCGACCTTCGGTTCGTACTGATTGCCGGCGGTGTTCGCGTGCAGCACGAACTCACCGGTCAGCGGAGTCCCGAGCCGGTCGTAGCGCCGAGCCATCACGTTCGAGTCGGAGCCGGTCGTGTTGTCCTCCCAGCACACCGTGAAGTTGCCGACGTGGTCCATCCAGACCTGCGGATCGCGCTGATCGCCGACCGTCGTCTGGTTGACGAGGAACTGCGGGCCCTGCGCGACGCCGTTCTTGTCGTAGCGCCGCGCGAACACGCCGAACTTGTCGCCGTCGAGGCCGCTCTCGTCGACGAACGTCACGACGAACGAGCCGTCGTACGCCATGACGACGTTCGGATCGCGCTGCATGCCGGCCGACGTGCTGTTGACGAGGAACGGTGTGGTCAACGCGTTGCCGTTGTTGTCGTACAGCCGCGCGAGCACTTCGCGCGCCGGCCCGGTCTGTCCGCTCGCGTCGACGTAGGCGACGACGAACCGGCCGTCCTGGTCGCACGAGACCGTCGGGTCGATCTGCGACGCCGAGTTCGGGTTGTTGACGAGGAACTGCCCGGTCAGCGGCGTGCCGTCCCGGTCGAAGATGCGCGCGAACACGCCGCACACGCCGTCGAGCGCCGCGTCGGCCCACACCACCATGACGCGGCCCTGCGGCGAGTACGACATGTGCGGCTCGAACTGCGAGAACGCCGTCACGGTGTGGCAGAAGAACTCGGGGCCGTACGGCGTGCCGTCCGCACGGTAGAAGCGGATGCCGCAGCCCATGTCGAAGCCGTCGTTGCCATTGCGGTCCGACCAGCCGATGACGAAGTCACCGGTGACCGGGTCCATCGCGACGTACGGTTCGTCCTGCGTCGAGTGGTTGATCGTCGGATTGACCTTCGTGTCCGGCCCGAGCGGAGTGCCGTTGCGGTCGAAGCGCCGGAAGTAGATGTCGTCCTGCGAGTAGACCATCACGAAGTTCCCGTGCTGGTCGCAGGCGATCCAAGGTTGCTTCTGCACGTAGGACAGCAGGCTGTTCAGCGTGAACTCGGGGCCGACCGGGCTTAGAGTCCCGGCCGACGCTCGCGGCGCGAACCCTGCGATGCCTGCGAAGACGACGACGGTGGCGATGCTGCGGACCCACATGCGGGAGTGAACCTCGGT
>JAEUIB010000768.1 GCA_016795255.1 Planctomycetota bacterium | reverse complement strand
GGCTCACCCCAATAGAACTGGTACTCGTTCATCAAGTCGGCGCGCTCGACGAGGTTCTGGATCCGCTGCGCGCGTGACCGTTCTTCCTGCGCGGCGGCCGCCTGCAGTTCGTCGTCCGCCGGGCCGTCTTTCGCGAGCTTCGCGATCTCTTCGTCGACGATGCGCTCGATCGTGCCGAGGTCGGCTCCGGGCTTCGCGTAGACGTCGACCTGGAACATCGAATCGAGCAACAGCGAGATCTGTTGGACCGACACGTCGACCGCGAGTCCCTCGTCGACGACCAGGCGGCGGTACAGACGCGACGATCGTCCGTCGCCGAGCACGGCGGCGGCGATCTGCATCTCGGCGTCGCCGGGCCGATACGCGGGCGGGCTCGCCCACGTCATCCGCAACGCGGAGAGTTGGACCGCATCGGTCACCGTCACGCGACGCACGCCGGGCGACCGTGCGGGCGGCTTCGACGCGTGCACCGGGTCGGCGCCGCGCGGCAGCGTGCCGAACAGTTGCGCGATCATCGGCTTGACGACGGCGGGATCGAAATCCCCGGCGACGACGAGACTCGCGTTGTTCGGCACGTAGTACTGCGCGAAGAAGTCCTTCACGTCCTGCAGCGTCGCGGCCTCGAGATCCTCGTGCGAGCCGATCACCGAGTGGTGGTACGGGTGGTCGGTCGGGAACAGCAGCGAGCCGATCATTTCTTCCGACTTGCCGTACGGCACGTTCTCGGTGGTTTGGCGCCGTTCGTTGCGCACGACGTCGCGCTGCAGGTCGAGCTTCTCGATCGTCATCATGCGACCGAGGTCCTCGAGCCGGTCGGCGTCGAGCCAAAGCAAGGTCGGCAGGATGTGCGAAGGCCCGGACGAGTAGTAGTTCGTGCGGTCGTAGTCGGTCGACGCGTTGTTGTGCCCGCCGCCGACTTCCATCAGGAAGTCGAACTGGCCGGTCGGCACGCGCTCGGTCCCCATGAACATCAGGTGCTCGAACAGGTGCGCGAACCCGGAGCGCCCGACCGCTTCGTCCTTCGACCCCACGTAGAACCAGGTGTTGATCGCGACGGAAGGCAACGTGTGGTCGACGTGCAGGATGACGGTGAGACCGTTGTCGAGCTTGTACTTCTCGTACGTGAGTTCCTGCGCGAACGACGCGGAACACCACAGCAGCGATGTGGCGAGTGCGATCGCGGTGTGGACTTTGGCGCGGTGCATGGGGGCTCCGGGGATGGGGCGGCGACGGGCGGGGGATGTTACCGGGGGCGGCAAGCATCCCTCGCGTCCCTCGCGCCCCTCGCGTCCCTAGCGTCCCTCGTCATCCCTCGCGTCCCTCGCGTCCCTCTCGTCCCTCGCGTCCCTCGTCGTCCCTCGCGTCCCTCTCGTCCCTCGCGTCCCTCGCGTCCCTCGTCATCCCTCGCGTCCCTCTCGTCCCTCGTCGTCCCTCGCGTCCCTCTCGTCCCTCGTCGTCCCTCGTCGTCCCTCGCGTCCCCCATTCCCCGCCCAATCCAATTCCAAAACCCCCGAAGGACTCCCCCCGTTCCCGGCACAGTACCCCCATGATCCCCGCCGAATCCTCGCCGCACCCGGACCTCGAACTGCGCGACCGTGCGCTGAAGGGCGACCGCTCTGCGGCCGAAACCCTGTTCGAGCGGCACCTCGACTCGCTGTACGAGTTCGTCTTCTACCGGGTGGGTCGGGACGTCGGGCTCGCCGAGGCGATCGTCCAGGACACGATGCTGACGGCGTTCCAGAGCCTGGCCGGGTTCGAGGGGCGGTCGGCGTTCCACACGTGGCTGTGCGGCATCGCGAAGAACAAGATCCGCACGCAGAAGCGCAAGAAGCAGCCGATCGCGCTCGACGACCTGCTCGATCAGGCCGACGCCGAGATCGACGTCATCCTGATGGGCATCGAGTCGGAGGACATCCCCGACCACGTGCTCGAGCGGCGTGAGACGCGCGAGCTCGTCGGCGCGGCGTTGTCGTCGCTGCCTCCCGATTACCGGCGCGCGTTGGTGTCGAAGTACGTCGACGAACTCTCCGTCGCGGAGATCGCGCGCAACGAAGGCCGCGGCGAGAAGGCGATGGAATCGCTGCTGACCCGTGCGCGCGTCGCGTTCGCGCGCGTCGTCGAACTGATCGCGAAGAAGCGCGGAGGGCTGTGATGGCTCCCGATCCGCGCATCCTCGATCGCAACGTCGCGAAGCTGCTGGCGCGGTCGTACCGCCCCGCGTTGCCGAAGCCGGCGTTCCGCGCGCTGCTGAAGCGCAGCGCGATCGCGCTGATCGAAGAGCCGCGGATCCTCCGCGCGTCGCCGCGCGCTCGCTTTGCGCCCGCGCTCGCGATCGCCGCGGGGATCGTCCTCGCCGTCGTGGCGTGGCGCGTGTTCCTGCCCGCGGGAGAGACGTCGCCCGACGCGCTGCTCGCCCGCGGAGACATCGCCGTCCGGACCGAGCCGCACGGCCCTTGGCACGCCGCGGAGTCGGAGCGCATCGTCGTCCCGGCCAACGGGTTCCTCGAGGTCGCGACCCCGGCGGGACGCCTGTTCCACATCGACACGATGACCGGCGCGTGCGATCTGCGTCCCGAGTCTCACCTCGAACTCGCGACCAGCGCCGGCAGCGCGAACGACGCGCCGACGCAGGCTTGGCTGCACGCCGGGAGCTCGGCGATGACGGCGCGGGCGTCGATGCGCGCGGTGACCCGCGAGGGTGCGATCCGATTCGGCCCCGGTGACGTGACCGTCTCGTACGTCGCCTCCCCCGGGCTCGAGCCGCGTCGCGACCGCGACGTCGTCCGGCTCGACGTCGGCCCGCATCGCGGCGACGTGCGGATCGACGACGCTCCGCAGCCGCTCGACGTTCCGGCCGGAGCTTGGCTGTTGTTCGAGCGGACGCTCGCGCCGTGGCCGAGCGATCGCGACCGTCCGGTCGACGAGCGCCCGACGTCCGAGTCGCCGACGCGCACCGACCCGACCGCACCGGTCACGCCCGACGCGCCGGTCGCGGACGATCCGGGCTTGATCCGCATCTTCGTGACGGACGCGGCGACGCGCGCGCCGTTCGAGACGGTGACGTACACGCTGCTCGAGATCGAGCGGATCCTCGCCGACGGGCGTCACGTCCCGGCGTACGGCCAGCTCGTGACGACGCAGACCGAGTCCACGCCGGACGGCGTCCTCGAGCTCTACGCGCCGGAGGACGGGATCTACAAGGTCTACGTCCGCGCGCCGGGCTTCGCGTCGTGGCAGTCCGAGCGCTTCGAGGCGACCGCGACGTCGCCGGCCCGCTCGTTCGACGTGCGGCTCGATCGCGGCGTGTCGGTCCCGGGTCGCGTCGTCGCGGCGCACAGCGGCACGCCGATCGCCGACGCGCTGGTGTTGTCGGAAGTCGACACGCCGGCGCTCGGCGTGCCCGTCGACCGCAAGTGGTTCGAGACGTTCGGCATCCACCGCGTGACGTCGACGACGACTTCGCGCGAGGACGGGACGTTCGTGCTCGAGCACGTCTCGCGTGGCGAACAGCGCTTGCGCGTCATCGCGCCCGGGTACGGATCGCAACAGGTGCGCATGGTCGTGCCGGACGTCGGAGCGGACGTGGCTCCGGTCGTGATCGAGCTCGGCTCGGCCGCGTCGCTGTACGGGCGGGTCACCGATCGCGATGGCAGCCCGCGCGCGAACGAGATGGTCGTCGCCGCCGGGCAGCAGCAGGCGTCCAACGAACTCGCCGCGCCGCTCGGATTCGCGATGACCGACGCGAACGGCGCGTTCCGCATCGACGACCTCGCCGCGGGCGGCTGGGTCGTGATCCACATGGCCGACGCCGATCGCGGACCGCTGACGTCCGGGCAGAGCGTCCGCTCGGTCGGGCTCGACGCCGGGCAGAGCATCGAAGTGAACTTCGGCGGCGGCAAGCACCGCGTCCGCGGACTCGTGCTGAAGCCGGACGGCTCGCCGCTCGCGCAGGCGACGCTGTCGCTGTCGCACGAGCAGGAGCTCGGCCCCGAGAATTGGATCGGCGTCAACACGGACGACGAGGGGCGCTTCGACGTCGGCCTCGACGAGACCGGCGTCTACACCGCGGTCATCGTCGAACTCGCCGGCCAGCGCATCTCGGTCATCGGCACGTTCGACGTGCCCGATCAGCCGGAGTGCGACGTCACGCTCCGCATCCCGACGGCCACGATCTCGGGGCGCGTGCTGCGCGCCGAGACCGGTGAGCCCGTGCCGTTCGCGAGCCTCGTGATCCTGGAGTCGACGAATGGGCGCTTCGACTTCTCGGGGATCGCCGTCGCCGACGCGGAGGGCCGGTTCCAGACCGCGCCGTTCTCCGCCACGGGGACGTTCGATCTGATGGCGGTGTCGTCGACCGAACCGCTCGGCATCGGACTGGCGCGCGGGATCCAGGTGACGATGGGCCAGAGCGCGACCGGCGTCGAGCTGCGCATGCCGCGCGGCGGGTCGCTGGTCGTCGCGCCGCAGGACGAGACCGGCGCCGCG
>JAEUIB010000732.1 GCA_016795255.1 Planctomycetota bacterium | reverse complement strand
CCCGCTCGAACGCTTCGCGCGCGGCCGGCAACGCGCCGGTGCGCAGGTACGCGAGGCCGAGATCGAACGCGACCCGCGCATCGCCGGGAGTCGCGGCAGCGAGGGCTTCCAATGCCGCGACGGCGTCCTGCGGCGCACCCCGCGCAAATGCGCCGTTCACGTCGCGACCGAGCTCCGCGGCGTCGTCGGCGCCGAGCATCCACGGCACGCAGCCGAGCAACGCGACCATCGCGAACCCACGCGCGAAACGCGCGCGCCGCAGCGCGCCCCACCACGGCACGACGAAGAACAGCCCGAGCGCGACGAACCACGCCGAGCGATCGATCGTCCGCCACTCGCGCGCGAATCCGGCGGCCGTCGGCATGCGCGAGCGCAGCTCCTCGTCGACGACGCGGCGCATCGCGAACGCATCGCTCGCGAGATCGACGACGCGCCCGGCCGTCGCCGACGCGAGCACGTCGAGCGGACCGCGGCGCGCGACCGACGTCGCCGGCGAGCCGCTCGCGTCGAGCACGATCGGCGCGTCCGGCGCATCGTGCTGCGGCACGACGCCGCCGGCGCCGGTCCCGACCAGCACGCCGATGACGACGACCCCGGCCGAGCGAGCGGCGGCCGCAGCGGCGGCAACGTCGTCGTCCCCTTGCGATTCGCCATCCGTCAGCAGCAACACGACGCGCTTGCGCGCCGCGTCGGCGTCGAACCCGTCGAGCGCCGCGCGAACGCCGCGCGCCATCCCGCTGCCCGCGCCCGGCACCGATTCCGGATCGGTCTCGCGCGCGAGCACGGCGATGCTGGCGTGATCGTCGGTCAGCGGACCGACGACTTCGGCGTCGCCTCGGAACCGCACCAGACCGAGCCGCCACGGACCTTGCGTGTCGGCCAGCGCATCGATCTCGGACCACGCGCGCTCCAGCCGGCTCGGCGCGACGTCGCGCGTCCGCATCGACCTCGACGCATCGAGCACGATCACGACGTCGAGCCCGCGCGCCGGCGTCTCGACGAAGCCGTGGCCCCATTGCGGACCGGCCGCCGCCAGCGCGAAGCACGCCGCGGCGACGATCGCACGCACTGCCCAACGAGGTCCGCTCGCGACTTCTTGCAGTCGCGTCGAGAACGCGGCCCGACCGGCCCGACGGCGTTCGCGCGACCACGCCAACGACATGGCGACGAGGATCGGCACGGACGCGAGCAGCACGAAGCGCGGATCGGCGAAGTTCACGGCGCCCTCCGCATCCACAGCACGTCGAGCGCGACCGCCGCCGCGAGCAGCACGCACGCGAACACGGCGCAAGCCGCCGTCGCCTCGACGAACACCGGATAGCGGCGCACGACGGCGCCCGTCGACTCGATCGCGTCGATCTCCGCGTAGACGCGCGACAAAGCCCGCGGATCCGCCGCGGTGTGCGCGCTGCCTCCGGTGATCCGCGCGATCGCGGCGAGTTGGCGCGCCGCGGCCCGGCCGCTGCCGGCCAGCACCGTGTGCACCCGGATCCCGTGCGCCTTCGCGAACGCGGCGGCGTCGATCGGATCGATGTCCTCGACGTTGTTCTGACCGTCGGTCAGCAGCACGACGACCTTCGTCCGGCCGTCGTCGGCTTGCAGGCGCGTGACCGCGGTCGCCAGCGCGACGCCGATCGCGGTCAAGTCTTCGGCGGAGTTCTCCGCGACCGGCGTGACCGTCTCCAACCGTCGCGCGAGCGCCTCGTGGTCGTACGTCAGCGGACAGATCAACCGGCCGTACTTCGCGAACGTCATCAGACCGACGCGGTCGTCGCCGCGCTCGGCGACGAAGCGCTCGACGACGTCGCGCACGACGTCGAAGCGCGGAGCGTCGAACGATCCTCGCGATCGCATCGTCGACGACACGTCGAGCACGAGCATCAGGTCGACACCCGAGCGCGACTCGACGTCCTCGCCGACCGCGATGCGCGGGCGCGCGAGCGCGAGCAGCGCGACGGCGATCGCGACGCGGACGCACCAGCGCGGCAACGTAGCGAGGCGCCGCCGCCACGACGGCGCGACGGCGGCCGCGATCCGCTGGCGCGGGAACGCGATCGCCGCGGTCGGCCGCAATCGAGCCCGCAGCTCGAGTACGACCCAGACCAGCAACGCGACCAACCACCACGGTGACGCGAAGCTCATGCGCCCTCCGAGGTCGTCGTCAGCCAACTCCGCGTCGACTCCAGCCAACGTGCGACGCGCGACGCGTCCGCGGCGTGGTCGGGGCCGTAGCACTGCGCCTCGACGGCTTCGAAGATCGGTGTGGAGAACGCCGCGCGAGGCCCCGCGCGAGCGACGAGGGTCGCCAACTCCGCGCTCGTTCGCGCGCGCGCCGGCTCGTCGACGCGAGCCGCCAGCACGTCCCGCAACAGATCGCGCAGCGCGTCGGAGGTCGCGGCGACCGGGACGGCGCCCGCGGCGAACGCGCTGGTGATCGCGTCGAGTCGCTCCACGAACGCGTCCCGCTGCGACGGTCCGGGCTCGAGTTCGATCGCGCCCGACGAGCCCGTGCGTCGAGCGGCGACGCGCAACCAAAGCAACAGCGCCACCGCGGCGGCGATCCCGAGGCCGACGATCAGGAATCGCCGATCGGACGGCTCGTCGAGCGCGATCGGTCGCAGCGGATCGACGAGTTCACGGCCGAGGCGTCCCGGTTCGACGGCCGTGACGTCCAGCCGCGCGGGTCGCGCCGACCACTGCGCCGCGCCGCCGCGGACGATCGTGCGCGGCAGTTCGACCTCGCCGCTGGCCGCGGCCACGTACGTCCGCGACAGCACGAGTCGCAGGCCATCGCGCCGCAACTCGAACTCACCGGTCTCGATCAATCCGGTGACCGTGCCCGGATCGGCGACCGCGACGTCGTCGTGCGGAGTCGGCTCGAGCACGCCTTCGAGCACGATCGTGTCGCCGACGCGCGGCGTCAGCGGCAGGACGCGCCACGTCCACGCGCCGCCGTCGACGAGCCCGATCGCGAGCAGGAGCGCGCCGATCATCGCGCACCTCCCTGCGAACGCGACGAGCCGCCGCGGGCGCGTGCTTCGAAGTACGTCAGCAGTCGCTCGACCACGTCGTGCTCGGTCGACACCTCGAGGACGTCGGCGCCGGTCGCGCGCAATCGCGTCACGCGCTGCGTTCGATCGGCGGTCGCGAGCGCGGCGAACTCGGCGCGCTCGCGCGCATCGCCGGCGTCGAGGACGAAACGCTTGCCGGTCTCGGGATCGACGCACTCGACGAGCCCGTCGCCGTCGAGCACACGCTCGCGCGGATCGAACACGACGCACGCGATCACGTCGTGCCTCTGCGCGAGGCGAGCCATCCGCGCCAGACCGTTCGCATCGTGGAAATCCGACACCAGCGCGAGCACGCTCCGCCGCAGCGTGCGGCGTTCGAGAACGTCGAACGCGGCGTCGAACGACCCAACGCCCGCCGGCTCACCGACCATCGAACCGGTCGTCGAATCGACCGTCGAACGCGACTGCAGCGCGAGCAGGATGCGCTCGAGCTGCTCGGCCTTGCGCGACGGTTCCAGCACGACGTCGAGCGCGGCGCGGAACGTGATCACGCCCGCCGCATCGCGGTTGTGCAGCGCCGCTGCCGCCAGGATCGCGGACACCTCGGCGGCGACGTCGGCCTTCGTCCGCTGCCCCGAACCGAACGCCATCGACGCGGAACGGTCCACGACGAGCCAGGTCGGGCGCTCCCGCGACTCGACGAACA
>JAEUIB010000718.1 GCA_016795255.1 Planctomycetota bacterium | reverse complement strand
CGCCAAGTTCACGCGCAGCGCCGAGACGGCCGGTGACGTCGAAGTCACGGTGCTCCACCTCGGCGATCCGCAGGATGCGGAGAGCATGCAGGTGCGCTTCGGACTCGCGGGCAACGTGCTCGTCACGGTCATCGCCTCGGCGAACTTGTCCGATCGCGACCACTTCGGGACGCTCGTCGAGTCGCTGAAGGACCCGCCGAAGGACGCTTTGGTGGACGGCGAGGCGTTCTCGCGCTCGCTCGCCGTCGACGAGCGTGCCGGCATGCGCGCGTTCGTCGACACCCAGAAGCTCGTGTCCCGCATTCGCGCGCTGGTCGAACTCGAAGGTCAGGACGAGGACGAGCGCAAGGTGATGGACGGCCTCGGCCTGGATGGGCTCGGCGTGATCTCGATGTTCTCCGAGAACATCGTCAGCGCCGGTGCGTCGCAGGCGCGGATGGATTGGCAGGGTCAAGGCGCCATCGTGTCGTGCATGACCGCATTGTTGCCGCCGGGCGAGCCGGCCTTGCTGGCGCTGGTCCCGGAGACGGCGGTCGAAGCGTTCGACGTCCACATGGATCTGAACGCCGGCTTCGAACGCATCACGTCGACGATGAAGGAGCTCGGCGCGATCACCGACGAAGAGCTGAACCTGAACCTGCAGATGGCCGAGCAGGAGATGGGCTTGTCGATCCGCGACGATCTGCTCGCGAACATCGGCAACGAGTTCGTGTGGTTCTCGGCGCCGGTCGAGGACGAGATGCAAGGTCTGCCCGGGACCGAGGACGCACCGCAGAACTTCGCGGTGATCCTCCGGCTCGCCGACGGCAAGAAGCTGTCGACGCTCGTCGACGACTTGCTGACGAAGAGCGGCATGGCGGCGGGCCGCAAGCGCACGGACTTCCAGGGCGTCAACATCGACACGCTGCCGATCCCGGTGCCGGGCCTCGGCGCGGCGAACTTCGCGTTCACGGACGATCTGTTCGTGTTCTCGCTGTCGTCGGAGTTGCTGCAGGCGGTGTTGCGCCGCAACGCGGGCAGCAGCGAACTGCCGAACCTCCGCGACAAGGAAGAGGTCGCCGCGCTGATCGACGCGATGCCGAAGTCGGCGAGCATGTTCGTCGTCAGCGAAGAGGCCGCGCGCATCAAGTCGGTCGCGGCGAACTTGCGCGGCATGATCGCCGCGCTGCCGTCGATGCTGCGGCCCGACGTCGCGCAGGCCGACGAAACCGCCAAGCGCATCGAAGCCCTGTTCCGGAAGTTCGAACTCCCGAGCGACGAGGTCATCGAGAAGTACATGACCGGCTACGGAGTGAACGCCGTCGTCGTCGACGCGGACGGCGTCAAGTTCCACACACAGCAAGACTGACCGACCGGCAGCGACGGGTTCGCGCGCCGACGATTGAGACGCGGCGCGCGAACTCCTAGACTTCCCCCCGCACACGCACCCGTAGCTCAATTGGATAGAGTGTCGCCCTCCGAAGGCGAAGGTTTCGCGTTCGACTCGCGACGGGTGCACCAGACGAAGAACGAGCCCCGCGCATCCTCGAGGATGCGCGGGGCTCGTCGTTTCCGGCCGCCTGGGGCCGGCCGATCAGCCGATCGTCACGGGCAGTAGGTCACCCGCAAGCCACCGGTGTGCTGGTAGCCCTTGGTCGGATCGAACACGAGGTACTGGAAGTACTGCGTCGTACCGACCATTGCCGCCGAGATCGGGACGACGGTCGACTTCGTTCCGGTCGCCGTGGTCGCCCCGACGCTCATCGACGTGTAGGGGAAACGCACGTACAGCGTGCCCCACAGTTGCGGCGCCGTCGCCTGTGCAGAGCTCATCAGCAGCTGGCACGACTGATTCGCGTTGCCGCCGGTCAGCGTCAACGCGAAGTTCGTGTTCGCCGCGGACGGGCTCGTGCCGTTCGTGCCGATGTTGGCCACGGTGCCGGACTGCGAGCCCACGGAACCCGAACCGTAGTTCGCGACCGTTCCGCACGGACCACCACCGCCGCCGCCGCTGCTGCCGATGTCGATCGGGAACGGATTCGACAGGCGGCTGATGCCCGGCGCCCAGACCAGGACGTTGCCGTCGACGGCCGTCGACGGGATCGTCACGGAGACCGACGTCGCCGTCGCGGCCACGTTGTAGACGACGCCCGGGATCGTGCCCGTGTTCGTCGTCGTGCCCGCCGTGAACTTGACGTTCACCGTCGACGGGAAGTTCGTGCCGGTGATGACGAGCGTGCCGCCGACCAGGAACGAACCCGACAGGCCGGTGATCGTCGGCTTGTTCGCCGGCTTCGCACCGTAGATCGCCGCGAGGCCGTTCTTGTCGTCGGTCTGCAGCGAGCGCTGTTCGACGCCGGTGCCGCAGATCGTCGGACACATCGTCGTGACGTTCGCGCAAGAGCCCGAGCAACTGACCGAGGAGTGCCCGAGTCCGAGCGCGTGGCCGAGTTCGTGCGTGGCGACGCCCTGGATGTCGATCTGGCCGCTGCCGACGGTCGGCCCGTCGTTCCACGTCCAGCCTTCGCACATCAGGATGTTCCAGCCGTCCGAGATCGGCGTCTGGCAGTAGGCCAGCGTGCCGCCCGAGCAGCCCGACGTGCCCCACGAGATCGTGTTGCCGTTCAGTCCGCCCGCAGCCGTCGCGGAGCCCTGGAAGTCGAAGTCGAAGTTGGCGTTGCCGTCCTTGTTCGAGTTCCAGATCTCGCCGGACTTCCAGATCGCTTGCTTCGCACCGGTCGCGCCGGGGTAGCTCGCACTGGTCGTCCCGTTGTCGTTGGCCGTCGCGTCGGCCGCGTTGTTGAAGATGCGGAAGTCACGCTGGTAGCCGTTGCCGGTCGTACCGATGCCGAGGTTGCCGCCGATCAGCGAATAGCCGGTCGACAGCGTGGGCAGGGCGAACAGCGCGGCGGCCGCGAAAGCGACGAAGGAGAATTGGAGTTTCATGGGTCGTGTTCCTTGCGTCGCTTACTTCTTGGCCGACTTGATCAACGCGTCGTACGTGCTCTGGACGACCGGCTGGAGGTCCGTGAGCTTGACGTTGGACTCGATCGCCGAGCCGGCGCCTTCGCCCAGCACGACGACTTCACCCTTGCGGTTCTTCTGCGTCCGGAACGCCTCGGCGAACGAGTCGATGCGGTACGCGTTCGGGTCGACCGCACGAACCGCCGGATCCGTCGACAGGAACAGCACGACGTTCTCGCCGATGCTCGTCTCGTCCGCGGACGGCGTGATCGTCAAGCGATCCTCGCCGAAGCCGGGGAACCAGACCGACAGTTCGCCGGTCGTCGTCGCCGGCGCGATCGCCGTGTCGACGCGGACGGTGAGGACCGTCCACGGCAGGTCCGGCGTGGATTCGTGTCGGACCGACTTCGCGGCGGTGATGTTGCCGTAGACGACGATGCCGCCGTCGGCGGCCTTGATCAGTTCGAGTTGCTTCGACAGGTCACGGGGCACGACGGTCGCGACGGCCAGGCCGCCCAACACGAAGAGCCCGACGAACGCGGCCAGGCCCCGCGCTCGAGAGAATTGCAGCGACATTCCGATGCCTCCCATGGAGATGGAGAAGAAGCGGGCCGGCGCCGAGCCGGGCCGCGGGGAAAGGACGAACGGGATGATTCCGAAGACGGACGGGTCAAGCGAAGGAACGAGCGTACCCCTGGCGGGGCGCTCTCCTCCAGGCTGTAGACGCGCCTGGTTCGCAAAGGTTCGGTGTCGTTGGACTTTGGTCGGTTCGGCCACGGGAGGCGCCGAAGGCCGGGGAATCGCGCGCGCTCGGTGGATCGTCAGGCGCCGCGGCCGAGGCGCACCAGGCGATTGCCCACCAGCACGACCAGCCCCTGGGCCACGAGCAGCAGGCACGACAGCGCGGCGGGCTCGCCGAGAGCTCGGTTGTAGCGGCGATTGAAGATCTCGACGCCGATCGGCAGGTTCGCCGGCACGTAGAGCAGGATCGACGCCGTGAACTCCGACAGCGCCGACAGCAGCGCGAGCAGGGCGCCGGCCGCGAGCCCGGGCATCAGCAGCGGCAGCACGACCCGGCGCGTCGCGGCCAGTCGGTTCGCGCCGAGGCCGCAGGCGGCGTCGACGAGCTGCGGGTCCAACTGCGCGAACGCGGCTTGGGTCGCGCGGACCGTCAGCGGCAGGTTGCGGATCGCGTAGCACAACGGCAGCAGCCACACCGTGCCGGCGAGCACCTGGCCGCCGGCCAGCGCGCTCGGTCCGGCGAACGTCTCGAGCAAATTGAACGCGATGACGGTCGCCGGCAGCGCCAACGGCAGCAGCGCCAGGACTTCGATCCAGCGGCGCGCGACGCTGCGTCCACGCCACAGCAGCGCGGCGATCCACAGTCCGATCGCCACGTCGAGCACGGTCGCGACTCCCGACATCCACAGCGAGTTCGACAGCGGACGGCGGAACGCGTCCTCGGTGAACACGCGCACGTAGTGGTCGAGCGTGAACGCGCTCGGCAGCACGGAGCCGGCGGCTCCGGTGTCGGCGCCGAACGACAACACGAGGATCGCGAGATGGGGGAGCACGAGCACGAGGCACGTCGCCGCGACCGCGACGCCGACGAGGCCGCGCAGCATTCCCGAGCGCACCGCCCGTGGCTCAGCCGGCGTGCCCTTCGTCGCGCTGGAGACGGCGTCGGACTGCGCGCGCAGCACCGGCCACAGCAGCGCGAACGCGGCGACCGCGAGGATCGTCGACAGCACGGCCACGCGCTGCGGGTCGTCCTCGCGCAGGTTGTAGATCCGCAGCGTCAGCAGGTCGGCGTCGGGCGCGAAGAACAGCGGCGCCGAGAACGAACCGAGCGAGTTCAACAGGGTCAGTGCGCCGGCGCCGAGCAGCGCGGGGACGAGCGCCGGCAGCGTCACGCGCCACCACGAGCGCGCCCGCGACGCGCCGAGCGAACGCGCCGCTTCCTCCTGCGCCGCGTCGAGGCGCTCGAGCGCCGCATGGACGAACAGCACGAAGAACGGGAAGAACGAGTACGCGTGCAGCACCAGCACGCCGGCGTAGCCGTCGAGGAACAGGTCGACGCCGAACGCGAGGCGCAGCGCGTGCGGGACGATGCCGTACTCACCGAACAGGAACTGCTTGAACGCGAGCACGCCGACGATGGGGGGCAGCAGCAGCGGCAACAACAGCGCCGGAGCGAGCCACGCCCGCAGCGGGAACGCGAACCGTCGCGACAGGACGGCCAGCGGGACGCCGACGAGCGCGGACAGCGCCACCGAGGCCAGCGCGACCCAGATCGAGTTCCACAGCGCGCGCAGGTCCTGCGGATGGTCGGTCGAGAACAGCGCGCGCCAACTCGCGAACGAAGGGGTTCCATCGTGCTGCAGCGACTGCATCAGCACGGCCACCTGCGGCCACAGGACGTATCCCGCCAGCACGAGCAGCGCGAGCGCGATCGGAGCGGAGCGGCGAAGCGAATCGAGCACCCGCGATCACTCCCGCGCCAGCGGCTTGATCGCCTGTTCCCAGTGCGTCATCCACTCGCGCTCGCGGCTCGCCGCGCGCGCGGCGTCGTACGGCAGCGGCGTGATCTCGAGCTCGCGCAGCCATTGCGGCATGCGCTCGCGCGGGACGTCGGTGCGCGTCGGGATCCGGAAGTGTCCGGTCATCAGCAGATCGAGCGCGTCCAGCGACGACACCATCTCGACGAACGCCTTCGCGAGTTCGGCGCGCCGCGGGTCCTGGTCGACGCGGCGCACCAGCGCGATGCCGTCGACGAGCACGGGCGCGCCGCTCTTCGGCATGACGAAGCCGAGCGGATACCCGTAGCGGGCGTGCTGGAACAGCACGTCGGTGAGGTTCCAGATCGACACGACGTTCGCGTCGTCCTTCGTGATCGCCTCGAACAGTTCGGTGGGATCGGTGGCGTAGCGCTTCGTGTTGCGATGCAGCGCGGTCAGCATCGCGAACCCGGCCGCCGGATCGCCGCTGCCGGCCGACTTCCAGTCGATCAGCGCGCAGAACGCGGTGCGCATGCCGCCGGACGGCAGCGGGAACCGCAGGATCACGCGGCCCTTCCAGGCCGGGCTCGCGAGGTCGTCCCAATCGACCGGCGCGTCCTTCGGATCGAGCCGATCGCGATTGCGCACGATGACCTGCGGCAGCAGGAACTGACCGACGTAGCGGTTCTGCGGATCGCGGTACTGCGGCGGGATCGCGTCGACGCACGACGGTGCGTACGGCTCGAGCAACCCGTCGTCGGCGGCGAGCGCCATCGTCGGCGCCGGGCCTCCCCACCAGACGTCGCAACTCGGCCGCTCGCGCTCGCCGCGGATCCGCGTGTAGCAGTCCTGCGGAGCCATGTTGAACCACTGGACGTCGACGTCCGCGTGCGCCGCCTCGAAGCGTTGCTCGAAGTCGCGCAGGATGTCCTCGCCGTGCGGCGAGTAGACGACGAGCGGCCGCCGTGGATCGGAGTCGGAGCAGCCGACGCACGCCAAGAACCCGATGATCCCCGCCGCAACGCGCCGCATCATCGAGTCTCCATCCGGCGCCACGCCGCGAGGTTCGCGAGCAGGCGCAGGCTGCCTTCGTGGCCTTCGCGCCACTGACGGTACCAACCGAAACTCGTGTAGGCGAAGCGACCCTTCCCGACGTTCGCCACCAGCAATCCGCCGTCGAGCGCGGGCTCGCCGGGGTCGGCGCAGCGCAACAGCGGCGTGTACGCGGCGTCGAACGGCGCTTCCGGGAAGTACAGACCGCGCTCGTGGACGAAGCCGTCGAAGTCGGACGCCGCGAGCCCGTTCGGCCGGGACGTGACCGGATGGTCGGGTCGCAGCAGCGTGACCGGCGCGGTCTCGTCGACGACGCGTGCGTTCGACAGCCGCAGCGGATGGGGCGCGAACGCGTGGCCGCCGTTGCTCGACGGATTCCATTCGAAGCGCTTCTGGTACTGGACGACCAGCGTTCCGCCGGCGCTCGCGTAGGCGAGCAGACGATCGTTGAACGTCACCAGGTCCTCGCGGACGAAGTAGCCGCGGATGTCGACGAAGATCGCGTCGAAGCGCGACAGGTCGCGGAACGCGAGGTCGTCGCGCTGCAGGCGGATCACGTCGATCCCGAGATCGGTCAGAGCGTTGACCAGCGTGTCGTCGTAGCTCTGGACCACGCCGACCGTCAGTCCCGGCGGGCACAGCGCGGTCACGCGCCGCACCTCGAGGGTCACGAACGGCAACGGCCGATCGGCGCCCGCGACGCGCAGCGCGAACTCGCCGGAGCGGCGCTCGCCGGCGAGGTCGAACGTGATCGCGAGCAGTTGCCGCGCGGCGCCGGCTTGCGCGACCCCGGTCCACACCACGGGACCGCTGCGCGCGTCGTCGAGCTCGACCAGCTCGAGCGGCAGCTCGCGCGCCAGCGGCATCGCGAACGTGACGATCGCGACGGCTTCGACGCGCGTCTTCGGCGTGCCGTCGGTCTCGACCAGGATCCGCGTTCGCGGTGCGAAGTCGACGACCGCCGGCTCGCACGCGGGCGCGCGCTCGAGCGGATCGAGTCGGTCGTAGTCGTGCGACGCGAACAAGAACGGGTCCAGATCGGCCGGTCGCGGTGGTGCGAACGTGCCGTCCACGATCGCCCGCGCTCGCGCGAGGTGCGCGCGGGCTTCGACGAGATCGGCGCGCAGATGGGCCAAGCGAGCGCCATCCGCATCGGCGTCGAGCACCGCGGCGAACCGCCGATCCTGCGCGTCGAGCGCCGGACCGAGCTCCGCCGGATCGCGGCTCGCCGGCCAGCGGCGAACGAACGCGTCGTGCGCGAGCAGCGCGTGCGCCGGATGATCCGCGGCGGGCGAATCACCTTCGGTGGCCAACGCGCGGAACACGCGGAGTCGCGTCAGCGCGACCGGATCGAACGGATCCTCCGACGGAGGAAGGAACTGCTCGTGACGCCGAGCCTTCACGCGGAACGTCCGCTCGGCGCGATCGGGCTCGAGCCAGCGACCCTGCGACGCGTGTTCCTTCAGCGCGGCGTGGGCCTGCGCTCGGAACGTCGTGCCGCGCACCGGATCGAGACCGTCGACGCGGACGCGGATCCACTGCGCGCGATCGGTGGCGCCGTCCTCGGCTTGTCCCGGACCGTTCGTGCGCTCGAGGAACAGCGTCGGTTGCCACGGAGCGACGCCGTGGGTCGCGAACTGCTCGGGGAACGCGGTCGGATCGGCCGCGCGGGTGAATGCATCGAGTCCGGCGATCGCGAGCGCGCGGTGCTGGCCGTGCCCGGTCGTCGCGTCGTGGTTCGTGAACACGACGTCGGGACGCAGCAAGCGGTAGACGAGCACGACGCGCTCGACGACCGCCTCGCGGCCACCCCAGCGCGCGAAGGACTCGTCGGCCGACTTCGAGAAGCCGAAGTCCTCGAGACCGAGGAAGTACGCGTGGGCGCCGATCCGGCGATCCGCGCGCAGCGTCTCGACTTCGCGGATCGCGCCGAGTTCGCGGTACAGCTCGGAGCCGATCTCGTTCTGTCCGCCTTCGCCGCGATTCGCGTAGACGGCGCTCGTCCGCAGACCGAGTCCGTGGCGGCACAGCGCGAGCATCCCGGAATCCTCGTCGTCCGGATGCGCGGCGAGGTTCATCACGCGGCCGAGCGTCCCGGCATCCCGGAGCGCTTGTTCGAGCGCGACGAT
>JAEUIB010000562.1 GCA_016795255.1 Planctomycetota bacterium | reverse complement strand
ATGTCCTCGCGGGCGACTTCGCGCTGCGTCGAGCGGCGCAAGTCGCGCACGATCAACTTGCCGCGCGCGAGTTCGTCCTCGCCGATGATCACGGCGACCTTCGCGCCGCACTTGTCGGCCTTCTTCAGTTCCTTGCCGAGTTGCGTCTCTTCGTGCGGCGTCGTCACGCGCAGCCCGGCGCGCCGCAAGCGCGCAGCGGCTTCCTTCAGCGGCTCGCGCGTCGCCGGCGACAGCGGCAGCACGACCACCTGCGCGCCCGAGTTCGCGGCCGGCGCGAGCCCGTGCCCCGTCAGGAAGTCCATCAGCGTCACGTCGCCCATGCCGAAGCCGATACCCGGGATGCGCTGCTTCGAGAACAGCGCGGTCAGGTTGTCGTAACGGCCGCCACCGAAGATCGAGCGCCGGTTCTCGGGGTTCGTGTCGAACACCTCGAACACGGTCGACGTGTAGTAGTCGAGACCGCGCACGATCAGCGGATCGAAGCGCAGCGTCGCGTTCGTCATGTGGTCGTTCAGGATCCTCGCGAGGCGCGACTTGGCGACGTCCTCGGGGGCCGCCACGGCGCAGATCCCGGCGAAGTCCTTGGTCGTCAGATCTTCGCACGCGGTGATCGACGCCGCGTCGAGGCCGAGCTCGGCGAGTTGCTTCAGCAGCACGTCGCGCGGGTACTTCTCCCAGCGATCGAGCACGCGCATGACTTTGCCGAGCACGTCGTCGGGCACGCGCGCGTAGGTCCGCAACGCCGAGTGCGCGAGCACGCGGTCGTTCGCGCGGATCTCGTACTGCGAAGGCTTCGCGCCCAATGCGCCGAGCATGTCGTGGATCAGCTCGAAGATCTCGACCTCGGCCTCGAGCGACTCGGACCCGAACACGTCGACGTTGATCTGCCAGTGCTCGCGGACGCGGCCCTTCTGCGGGCGCTCGTAGCGATGGCAGTTCGGGTGCGAGTACCAGCGCGCCGGGAACGCGAGCTGCGGCGCGTTCGCCGCGATCATGCGCGCGACCGACGGCGTCATCTCGGGCCGCAGCGCGAGCCGCCGTCCGCCCTGGTCGGTCAGCGTGAACAACTGCTCGTTGACGAGCTCGCTACCGGACTTCGCTTCGTACAGCTCGACCGGCTCGAGCAGCGGGCCGTCGTAACGCTCGAACCCGTACGACTCGATGACGGCGTACAGCTTCGAGAACACTTGCGTCCGCACCGACATCTCGGCCGGCAGGAAGTCGCGCGTGCCCTTGTAAGGAGCGGTCGAAAGGAACTGCGTCATGGGGAGGGACTCCGAAGCGCGGCAGTGTAGGGGAGGCTCGCCCCCGCGCGACGGAGTCGTCGATTCGTCCATGCCGCGGACCGCCCGTCGTCGGCGACGACGAGCCCCCGACCCGCGATGCGCTCGCGGGTCGGCGGTCTGCTCGGTCCCTGCCGTTCGTGTGCGCGTTCGGCCACCCGGACCTCGCCGAATCGCCGTCATCCGTGACCCAAGTCGTGACCCAATCAACGACTTGGATCGGGGTTCCGTCGCGCGTCCCCGTGTCGTGCAGGTCGTCGTTCCATGAGACTTGCGCGGACCGCAGCCGGTGCGATGGTTGCGACCGGCCCGGCTTCGTCGTGTTCGTGTCGTCCCGGCCAGCGCTCGCCGACGCGGGAACACTGGGGACGAAGCGGGACGGGTGGACATGGCGCGTTGCGCCCAGCCGCGTGCGTGACCCGAGTGCGATCCACTCGGTCACGCTCGTCGTTCGCATCGCCCTCGTTCGCATCGCCCAAGGAGATCCGGGATGGCGGAAGGACAGACCACGGCGGCGGTGCAGCGCTACCTCGACGCGCTGGCGGGCGATCGGACGGCCGAACCGATCGTGCGCGAACTCCTCGGCCGATCGGCCGCGCGCCTGCGGATGCTCGCGGCGAACTTGCTGCACCGCTCGTACCCGCGCCTGGCACGACCGCCGCTGAACCTCGATCACGACGAACTCGTGAGCGCGGTCGTCGAGCGCTTGTTGAAGGCCCTGCGCACCGTGAAGCCCGGCAACGTGCGCCAATTCTTCGCGCTCGCGAACCAGCACATGCGCTGGGAGTTGAACGAGTTCGCGCGCCGCCTCGACGCGGCGCCGCGCGAGGTCGCGTTGAACGAGCACGCCCAAGCGCCCGCGCCGCAGAGCGCGAGCGCATCCGCCAGACCGTCGCCCGCGATGACCCGCATCCTCGGTGCGATCGACGCACTGGAGTCCGACGATCGCGAGGTCCTCGAACTCGTGCGCATCCAGGGCATGACGCACGTCGAAGCGGCAGGCGTCCTCGGCGTGTCGACGAAGACGGTCCAGCGGCGGCTGAACCGCGCACTCGTGGCGCTGTCCGACGGACTCGGGGTCGGCGCCGTCTCGAG
>JAEUIB010000545.1 GCA_016795255.1 Planctomycetota bacterium | reverse complement strand
TGGCTCGCCGGGCTGCCCGTCGTCGCGTCGCGGATCGGGGCGCTCGCGGAGGCGGTCGACGACGGGGTCGACGGCCTCTTGTTCCCGCCGGGAAACGCCGATGCACTGCGGTCGGTCTTGCATCGCCTCGTCCACGAGCCGGGACTCGCCGCACGGCTCGCGCGCGCGAGACCGCGGGTCCGTACCGTGTCCGAGAACGCGACCGAGTTGTTGCAGACCTACGCCGAGTTCGCCGGGGGGCGTCGCTGATGCGCATCGTGTTCGTCACGCACCAATACCCGCCGAACTACACGACCGGCACCGAGCTCTACGCGAAGCGACTCGCGCTGAAGCTGCGCGGGACCGCCGGCCACGACGTGCGCGTGTTCACGTTCGAGCCGTCGTATCGCGCCGACGCGCCGCTGGTGCGCCGCGAGGAAACCGTCGACGACGGCGTCCCGGTGACGCGCGTCTACATGTGGCGCGGTCTGTTGCCGAACTTCGTGCTCGGCGACTCCTACAACGTCTTCCTCGGGAAGATCTTCGGGACCTACCTCTCGCAGGTGCAGCCCGACGCGGTGCACGTCTTCCACGCGGCGTTCCTCGGCGCGTCGATCCTCGAGGAGTCCACGCTGCGGTCGATCCCGACCGTCGTGAACCTGATGGACTTCTGGTTCATCTGCCCGACGGCGCAACTGTTGAAGACGCGGACGCAGGAGCGCTGCGCGGGTCCCGACGCGTTCCAATGCCTCGAATGCCTGTCGCACGGCGATCTCGACTACGACCGCCTGCTGTCGTTCACGCGCGGCGATCGGTTCGTGCCGATCACCGAAGAGACGGCGCCGCCCGGCGACGGCCTGCGCTGGAACAACGCGACGCCGCACGCACAACTGTCGGCGCTCGGCGCGCGTCGAGAACTGCTGCGGCGTCTGCTGCTGCGCGCGGATCGGATCATCGCGCCGTCGATGGCGCTGAAGCGGACCTTCGAGCGCTTCGACTATCCGGCCGATCGCATCCAGGTCTCGCGCTACGGCGTCGATCCGATGCCGCCGTACACGTTCGACAAGTCCAGCGAGCCGTCCCTCCGCGTCGGATTCATCGGCAGCATCAATCGGCCGAAGGGGCTGCATGTGCTGGTCGACGCGGTGTTGAACAGCCCGGGCCCGCTGACGCTCGACGTCTACGGCAATCCCGGCTTGTTCCCCGACTACGCGGAGTCGTGCTTCGCGCGCGCCCGCAAGGACGCGCGCATCCGGCTGCGAGGACCGACGAAGCCCGAGCACGTCCCGACCGCGCTGCGCGACCTCGACGTGCTGGTCGTCCCGTCGCTGTGGCAGGAGAACACGCCGTTCGTCGTGCTCGAAGCTTGCGCGGCCGGCGTCCCAGTGATCGCGTCGAACGTCGACGGGATCGCGGAGATCGTCCGCGACGGCGACAACGGTCGGTTGTTCGAGCCGGGCGACGCCGCGGCGCTCGGCGCGATCCTGCTCGAGCTCGCGAGCGACCGCGCCGCGCTGCGGCGCTTGTCGGGGAAGTTCGCCGACGTCCGCACGCTGCTCGCGAACGCGCGCGAGTTCGCCGCGATGTACGAAGATCTGGTCCGACACAAGCGCGCGCCCCGGCCGGCTGGAGAACCCGATGTCTGATGCACGCACCGCCGACGACGTGAAAACGGAGCAGGTCGCCGTGTTGCAGCGACACGTCGACCACCTGTTGGCGCAGCTCTATCACCAGATCGAGCTGATCCAGCAGCACAAGCAGCGCGCCGAGCAACTCGAACGCGAGATGGCGTCGATCAAGGACACGCCGCGTGCGCTCGACGACGCGCGCCGTCGGTTCGCGCTGCTGCGCGAGGAGATCGCCGGGCGCAAGGAAGTCGAACTGGACCTGCGCCGGCGGCTCGACGAGATGGAGGCCGAGCACCTGCGGAAGGAGAAGCACATCCGGCGGCTCGAGGGCATGTTGCGGACGATCTGGGCCCGACCGCACAACCGGATCGGCCGCCTCGTGAAGCGCATGCTGGGCCTCGCGCGTGAACCCGACGAGGACACGTCGCCGCCGGCCAAGGATCGACGTCGCGACGGATGAGGACGGTACCGGTGACCCTCGTGGTGCCCACGTGGAACGGCGGGCGGCGTTTCGTGCAGCAGCTCGCGAGCGTGACGCGCGCGCAGCCGTCGCCGGAGCGCGTCGTCGTCCTCGATTCCGGATCCGACGACGGGACGGACGTGGCGGCGGAGCGCGCCGGTTGCGACGTCGTCCGGATCGATCGCGCGACGTTCGATCACGGCAAGACGCGCCAAGCGGGCGTCGAGCGTGCGACGACGCCGCTGGTCGCGTTCCTGACGCAGGACGCGGTGCCGGCGGTCGACTGGCTCGATCCGTTGGTCGCCGCGCTCGCCGATCCGGGAATCGCCGGCGCGACGTCGCGGATCCTGCCGTTCCCGGAGTCGTCGGCTCTCGCCACGCGGACGGTGCTGGCGTCGCGTTCGGCGGGTGCGGAGCCGTTCGTCGCGCGCTTCCCCGCCGGCACGTTCGCCGCACTGCCGGCCGATCGCCGCCGGTCCGCGTACGTCTACGACGACGTCGCGTCGTGCGCGCGGCGCGACCTGCTGCTCAGCCAGCCGCTGGAGCGCACGATGATGGGCGAGGACGCGATCTGGGCCGAGGCGATGTTGGAGCGGGGGTTCGGCATCGCCTACGCCGCGGGTTCGATCGTGCACCATGCGCACGAGTACGGATTGCGGTCGGCATTTCGTCGCTACCGGGATGATGCGGCGTTCGTCCGGCGACGCTACGGTTTGGCGCTTCGGCCGACGTTGCGGTCGGTCGTGCGCGGACTGGCGTACGAATGGCGAGAAGATCTGCGCTTCACGCGCGCTTCACGCGCGGAAGGCAAGTTGCGATCGATGGTGCGTTCGGTGGCGTGGCGTCTGGGTCAAGTGTCGGGACAGTGGTGGGGGACCGTCCGCGGAGGTTCCCCGTAGGTGAAGGTCTCGATCGTCATCCCGACCTGGAACGGCGAGGACACGATCGCGGAGTGCCTCCGCGGCGTGTTCGAACAGGACGTCGGTTTCGAGACCGAAGTCCTCGTCATCGATTCGTCGTCGACCGACCGCACGCGCGAGATCGTGTCGCGCTTCCCGGTGCGCCTGCACGTCATCGATCAGCGTGAGTTCGACCACGGCGACACGCGCAACCTCGGCGCGCTGATGACGACCGGCGACTTCATCGTGTTCCTGGTGCAGGACGCGTATCCCGAGCGGCGCGATTGGCTGAGCA
>JAEUIB010000471.1 GCA_016795255.1 Planctomycetota bacterium | reverse complement strand
TCGGCGATGGCGTCGGCGTCGACGCCGTCATCGAGCGCGTAGAAGCGGCGATACGACACGCGACTGCCGCGCGCGAGCAACGCGTCGTCGATGCCTTCCAGCGGCACGAACACGCGCGGACCGAACAGCGCTTCGTTCGCGGACTCGCCGGGGACTTTGTCGAGCGCGCCGACGATCTCGTACTCGCGCGAGCCGATCTTGACGACGCTGCCGAGTGCGGCGCCGGCTTGGCTCAGCAGCGACGAATCGACCAGCGCGCCTCGAGCGCGCACCGCGAGGTCGGCCGCGGACGCCGGCGTCGTCTCGAGCGTGCCGTAGAACGGATAGGCGGCGTCGGTCGCGCGCACTTGGACGAGGCGCGTGCCGCCGCCGTCGACGAACACGGCCATCGACGTGAACGTCAGCATGTCGACGCTGTCGCGGAGGTCGTCGCCGGCGCGTTCGCGGACGAGCGCGTCGAGCGACTCGTCGATCGGTCCCGACATCTGCAGGCGCAGGTCGGCGCCGAGCAGTTCCTTGCCTTGCGCGTCGATCGCGCGTTCGACGTCGGCTCCGAACGACGAGACCGCGACGATCGCCGCGACGCCGATCGCCGGCGCGGGCACGAGGATCGGCAGCCACGCCAGCGAACCGCGCGCGTCGCGCCACGCGTACGTGCGCGCGAATCGGTCGAACAGAGCGCTCCACCAACTCATGACGCGACGACTTCCACGACGCGATCGCGGGCGATGCGGCCGTCGGCGAGTTCGAGGATGCGACTCGTGCGCTGCGCGAGCGTGAGGTCGTGCGTGACGAGCACGAGCGTCGTGCCGGCGTTCGCGTGCAGCGCGAACAGCAGATCGGCGACGGCTCGACTGGTCGCGCCGTCGAGGTTGCCGGTCGGCTCGTCGGCGAACAAGATCCGCGGTCTGTGGACGAACGCGCGCGCGAGCGCGACGCGCTGCTGCTCGCCGCCGGAGAGCTGGATCGCGTGGTGGTCGAGGCGGTCCTTCAGACCGACTTGTTCGAGCTGCTCGGCCGCGAGGCGGCGCGCTTCCTTCGCCGGCATGCCGCGCAGCTCGAGCGTCGTCATGACGTTCTCGAGCGCGGTCAGCGTCGGCAGCAGGCGGAAGCTCTGGAACACGAAGCCGACCTCGCGCGAGCGCCACGCGGCTAGCTCGTCCTCGTCGAGCAGGCCGAGGTCGTGCCCGGCGAACATCACGTGGCCGCGGGTCGCGCGGTCGAGGCCGGCGCACAGCGACAGCAACGTGGTCTTGCCGCTGCCCGAGGGACCGACGATCGCGTTGGTCGTGCCGGGCTCGACGGTGAACGTGACGTCCTTGAGGACGTCGAGGCTGCGCGAGGCGCTGGTGTAGGTCTGGGTGACGTGGTCGACGACGAGGAGAGACATAGGCGGCAGACGATAGCCGTGGATTGCGATTGGGGCATGGGTGGGAGTTCGCGGGATTGCACGGGACTGCACGGGACTGAACGGGACCGCACGGGACTGAACGGGATTGAACGGGATCGAACGGGACTGAGCGGGACTGCACGGGACTGCACGGGCGCTTCGCTTTTCGTACCGCGAGCGGAGCTCGCGTCTGGGGGGTCAATGGGGATAGTCCCCTCATCTGCTCTGTCCCCTTTGGGTTTGCGCGCGCGGGACTGTTTGGGAGCGCCTGCTAGGCTTCCGGCATGGCTACCGCACGTCACACCACGAAGTCCGCCAAGTCCTCCGGTCGTTCGAGTGCGAAGGCCGCGCCCAAGAAGGCGGCGGCGAGGCCTGCGGCCAAGGCTCCGGCGAAGGCCGCAGCAAAGCCCGCCGCCGGCGAGCGCATGACGCTCGCGCAAGCCATGCGCGAGCTCGAGGCGGCCGGCTCGCCGAAGACGCGCCAGACGTATGCGCGGCACGGCGCCGAAGAACCGATGTTCGGCGTCGCGTTCGGCACGCTGTTCAAGATGCAGAAGCGAGTCCGCGTCGATCACGACCTCGCGCTCGCGTTGTGGGACACCGGCAACTTCGACGCGCGGTGCTTCGCGATGAAGATCGCGGATCCGGCGCGCATCACGCCGGAGACGCTCGACCGCTGGGCGCGCGAGCACCGCATGCGCGGCGTCAATCTCTACGTCGCGTCGCTGGCGTCCGAGAGTCCGCACGGCGGCAAGAAGCTCCGCGAGTGGCTCGCGTCGTCGGACCCGGCGCTGCGCGCGATGGGCTGGTGCCTCGCGGGAGTGATGTCCGCTCGCGACGAATCGATCCCCGACGCGTGGTTCATGGATCGGCTCGAGCAGATGGAGAAGACCATCCACTCGGTCACCGACGCCGAACGCAGCGCGATGAATGGTGCGCTGATCCAGATCGGCTGTCGCAATCAGGCACTGCGCAAGGCCGCGATTGCGACGTCGAAGCGCATCGGCAAAGTCCAGGTCGACCACGGCGACACCGCGTGCAAGACGCCGGACGCGACGCCGTACATCGAGAAGACGTGGGCCCACTCGACGAAGATGGGCTTCGAGTCACCCGCCGCGCACGAGCGCTCACGCGAGTCGATGCGCACGCGGTGCTGAGTGTCAGGTGCGGGGACTGTCCCGGGTGTCCCCGCACCCGTCCCCTCACCTGTCCCCGAGCTCGCGCCGCAGGGACGGCCGACGCTTCGAGCGGCGCGCGACCTCGACGAAGCCGGCCTTCTCGAAGCTCGACGCGAGGCCTTGCCACACGAACGGCGGCGGTTGGTCCGGATCGACGTCGTGCGGGAAACCCTCGAGCAACGTCACGCCCTTCGACTTCGCATGCTTCGCGGCAGCTTCGAGCAGGCGCTTCGTCAGGCCTTTGCCGCGCGCTTCCTTCGCGACGAAGAAGCACATCACGACCCACGCGTCACGCCCGTCGAGCGAGTTCATGACGCGCGAGCGCGTGAGCGGCAGGTACTCGGAGCGCGGCCCGAGTGCGATCCACGCCACCGGTTCGCCGTCGAGGTAGCCGAGCAGGCCGGGCTCCTTGCGCGCATCGACGATCGCGCGCATCGCGTTCTTGTTCGCCGAGCCTTTCGTGCGCGCGTACGCGCTGCCGAGTCGCGGCCACATGCACCAACAGCCGTTGCAAGCTCCCTTCGCGCCGAACAGACGCTCGAAGTCCGCCCACCGCGCCGGCGTCAACGGATGCACGACGAGAGCAGAGCGCGACCCCATGCGACGACCTCCAGCGGCGGCGGCGAGGCAGCGTAGGGGACAGGCACCGCACCTGTCCCGGGGACTGTCCCCGCACCTGTCCCCTCTGGCGGTGGGTGGCTATCGTCCCGCCCATGCGCACGGTGCTCGGTGTCCTCCTGCTGCTCGTCGCCTCGTTCGGTTGCGGCCGCGACGACGCCGTCGAGTTGTCCACGTCCAGCGAGTCCGACGACTCCGCGCGCAAGGTGCTCGTGTGCCTCGGCGACTCGATCACCGCGGGGTACGGGCTCGATCCGGACGAGGCTTATCCGGCTCTGCTGCAGCAGAAGATCGACGACGCCGGGTTGCCGTGGCGCGTCATCGCCGCCGGAGTCTCCGGCGACACGACCGCAGGCGGATTGCGCCGACTCGACTGGGCGTATCGCTCGGGCGTCGACGCGGTGCTGATCGCGCTCGGCGGCAACGACGGCCTGCGCGGCGTCGACCCGCGCACCGTGAAAGCGAACCTCATCGCGATCGCCGAAGCGACGCGCGCGAAGAACCCGGACGCGCGCATCGTCCTCGCCGGCATGAAGTCCCCGCCGAACATGGGCGTGACCTTCACGAGCGCGTTCGAAGACGTCTTCGAAGAAGCCGCCGACGAGGCCGACGCGGTCTTCATCCCGTTCCTGCTCGAAGGCGTCGGCGGCATGCGGCTGCTGAACCAGGCCGATGGGATTCACCCGACGGCCGAGGGCCAGAAGATCCTCGCCGAGCATCTGTGGGAAACGCTCGAGGATGTGTTGGGAGAGTGAACGAGCCGTCGCCTCGCGGTCGTTCCCCCCCACCCTCACTGCCCCAAGAACCGCAGCTCCACACCCTCCGCGCCGCCCTCTCCCAACTCGAACCCGATCGGCGCGCTCTCCGCATCGCCTCGGTGGTACGTCAGCGTGTACCTCCCCGCTTCGAGCCCTCGGCACGCGAACGCGCCTCGCGTGAGCAGTGCGCCCGGCGCGCGCGCGACGGACGCCTGCAGCGTGAACTTGTCGTCGCCCGTTCCGCCGTGCACGAGCACGCACTCGTGGCCCTCGGACTGCGCGAGCTCGAGCGGCACCTCGAACGTCGCCGCGAGCGTGAGGCGCGGTTCGAGTGTCAGCGTGACGTCGCTCGCTCCGCGGACGTCGATCTCCTTCGTCGCGACGCCCGCGTCCGGACTGCGCGCGACGACGCGGAAGCGGCCGGCCCTCTGCGGCTGCAGCACGAGCGGTCCGCGCCCGTTCGCGTGACCGCTGACGCCGAAGCCCTCGAGCGACGGATCGGCCGGATGGAACTCGACCGACGCATCGCCGACCGGCGCGCCGCGCGCATCGACGACGGTGACGCGGACGGTGTTCGACTCGAGCACGAAGTCCTGCGTGCGGGATTCGCCGACGGTCACGTCGAGCATCGATGTGCACAACGTCTCCGAAACCGACCACCCCTCGGCGAACGGGCGCGACTCGCGCACGAACAGCGTCACGCGCCCCGGCGTCAGCGCGTCGATCGCATAGCGACCGTCGGCGTCGGTCTCGGCCGCTTGCAGCGTCGCGCCGAACGCGGTGACGTCGATGCCCGAAAGCGGCCGCCCGTCGCGCGTGATGCGCCCGCGCACCGACGCCGCACGCGCGTCGCCGAGCGGCGGCAACTCGACGTTTAGCGCCGCCGTCTCGCCGACCGCGACGTCGACGATCCCCTGCGACAGCCCATCCAGCGCGCCGAGCCGCGCGAACAACGCCGGATCGAGCCCGTCCGCCGTGAACACGTCGTCGCGCACGACCCACCAATGCCGCCCCGCCGGCACGTGCGCGAAACGGAAATCACCGCGAGCATCCGAGCGCGCGAAGTACGGCACGTAGCGATCCGCGGCCGGATGCGCGCCGTCTTGCACGATGAGCTGTACGAGCCTGCGCCCCGCCGGCGGCTCGCCGCCGACGCGCAAGCGACCCTCGATCGATCCGCCGCGTGCGAGCTCGACGTCGACGGCGCCGCGCGTCGCGTCGACCTCGACGACCTGCGTCGGCCACGCCGGGTGCTCGACGCGCAGCGCGAGCTTCCGCGTCGTCGCGGCGAGCGGCGTCAACGTCGCGCGCCCGTCGCGATCCGTTCGCGCATGCGCGAGCGCCGGCGCGCTCGGCGACGCGGCCAGCGCGTGGACGCGTGCGTGTTCGACGGGCGATCCGTCGCGCGCATCGACGACGCGGACCGCGAGCCCGCCGGCCGGCTCGAGCACGACGCGCAGTTCGTGGACATCGCGCTCGATGCGCAATCCTTCCACGTGCGGTGCACATCCGTCGGCGACGACCCGCACGCCGAAGTACCCCGGCAACAGCCCGTCGAGCACGAACCGCCCCGGCGCCACCGCGACGAGTGCGCTCGTCGCATCGGCCTCGCCCTGGAACACCTCGAACGATTCGGTGAAGCGCGACCGCGGCGTCACGCCGACACGCACGCGCTCGATCGCCTTGCCGTCGCGATCCGTGACCACGAGCTCGAGCCGCGCGCGCTTCGGCAACACGATCGTGCGCGACTCACCTACCGGCTCGACGACGCGCCACGGCGAGATCGGCGACGCGCGCGCGATGACGACGAGATCTTGCGTGTCGTCGACGTGCTCGAACGCGAAGCGTCCGTCCGCATCGCACACGACCCGACGCGCCGCGGCGAACACGCCGACCCCGGGCCGCCGCGCGAGCGCGACTTCGGCTCCGCCGAGCGGACGATCGTCCAGGTCGACGACGCGACCCGCGAAGGTCTCTCCGGCCTCGAGCGCGATCGCTCCGACATCCCGCGTCGCGTGCGCCGCGAGCTGCATCGGCGCGGTCGCGTGCGCGACGAAGCGCGGATGCCGCACGACGACGGTCACCGCCCCCACCGCGACGCCGTCGAGCGCAAAGCGCCCCTCCGCGTCCGAGCGCGCGCGCGGAATCGGCAAGCGCGCGAACGCCGCCGCCGTGAACTCCGGCAGCGCGAACAACGCGGGCGTGTCGCCGTCCAGTCGCACGAGCGACGACGTCGCGTCGAGTCCTTCGAAGCCGGCGAGCGCCGCGAATGCGAGAGCTGGACTCGCGAGGATCTCCGCGCCGGCGACCGCCTCGCCCTCGTCGTCGACGACGCGGCCTTCGACGCGCGTCACGTCGGCGAGCACGACGTCGCCGACGTCGACGTCGGCCCCCGACACCACGTCGACGTCGAGCCAGCGCAGCGCCGCACGGTCCGTGCCGAGATCGACGCCGAGCGCGTGCA
>JAEUIB010000416.1 GCA_016795255.1 Planctomycetota bacterium | reverse complement strand
CGCGAGATCGCCGCGCTCGGGAAGGACCCGTCGACGAAGGGCGTGGTCTCCGACATCGGCGGGCCGACGGCGAACATGTACAAGCTGCGCTGCACGAAGCCCGAGATCGAGGCGAAGTGCCGACGCCTGTCGTGCGTGCATCCGACGGTCTGCAAACTGCTCGGCACCGACCACGGCCCGCTGATCGAACTGATGAAGTCCGCGCGCGCGCAACCGGGGATCCGACGCATCCACGTCGCGTCCGGCGTCCGCATGGACTTGGCGCGTCGCTCGCCCGAGTACCTGCGCGAACTCGCGGCGCACCACGTCGGCGGTCACCTGAAGGTCGCGCCCGAACACGTTTCGCCGCGCGTGCTCGACTTGATGAAGAAGCCGTCGAAGGACGACTTCGTCGAGTTCGAGCGCGAGTTCCAGCGCGCGAGCAATGCGGTCGGCAAGGAGCAGTACCTCGTCCCGTACTTCATCGCGTCGCATCCGGGATCGACGATCGACGACATGATCGAGCTCGCGTTGTTCCTGAAGCGCAGCGGGCATCGGCCGCGGCAGGTGCAAGACTTCATCCCGTCACCGCTCGACGTGGCGACCTGCATGTACTGGACCGAACTCGACCCGTTCACGCTCGAGCCGGTGCCGATCGTCAAGAAGCTGAAGGACCGCAAGGCCCAGCGCGCGCTGATGCAGTTCTTCAAGCCGGAGAATTGGTTCCTGGTCCGCGATGCGCTGATCGAAGCTGGCCGGCGCGATCTCATCGGCGACCATCCCGGCGCGCTGATCCCGTCCCGAGCGCCGCCGCAAGCGCGCGAGGACCGCATGGGGCGCGTCAATCGCGACTACGGATCGCTGGTGCACGACATCGTCCGCAAGCCCGACGACGGTCGATCGTGGGACGAGTTCACCGGAGGCCGCGACGGCAACGACGACGGCGACGGTCCGCAAGACGGCGCTGCGCCGTCGGGCGGCAGCGCCTCGCGGCCTCGCGATGCCGGCGCGGGCGGTCGCCCGGGCGGCAAGCGCTTCAACGGGAATCGCCGCCGGTCCGACTGATCTCGTCGACATCACGGATCGGACCGACCGCGCTGCGCTTCGCCCACCAGGCGCGCGCGGCGTCGTCGCGAACGGCGAACTTCAACGAGCGGACGACGGCGTCCGGTGTCGACCCGAGCGACCGCAGCCGCCCGTCGACGATCGTTGTGCCGAACCGCGCGAGGCCGCGTTCCGCACGCGCCATCCCCGTGCGTGCTTCGACGTCCGCGCCCTGATCGGCGAGGATCGCTGCGATCGCCGCGGGACCGCGCGGGTTGCCGTCGACTCCAAGGACCGCGGCGAGCGCGACGACCGCGACGATCCCGAACGCGCAGCGCATGCCGATCGTCATCGAGCCGCTCCGGCATGGCGCGCGCGCGCGGTGGCGACGGCCCGCGTGAGGTCGTCGCGCGTGCCGAGATCGGATTCGACGAGCAGCGCGGCTTCCAACCGACCGACGTCGTCGGCGTCGCCGATGCGCGCGAGAGCCCACGCGCCGTGAGCTCGGACGCCGGCGTCCGCGTGATCGAGGACCTTGCGCAGCGCCACGAGTGCGGCTTCCGAACGGGCGCCGTTGCCGAGCGCCGTCACGGCGTTGCGGATCAGTCCCGCCTTCCCGGCGCGCGCGATCGCGTGGTGCGAGAAATGCCGACCGAAGCCCTCGTCGCAGCGCCGCAGGGTCTCCAGCGGCGACAGCCCGACGAGCGCCGGCGCGACCGCGAGCACCGGCTCCCCGGAGGTCGAGCGCGGCGGGCCGAACGGACACGAGGTCAGACAGTCGTCGCAACCGAAGACGCGGCCGCCGAACGCTTCCCGCATCGGCTCCGGCCACGCGCCGCGGTGCTCGATCGACCAGTACGACAGGCAGCGGCGGGCGTCGAGGACGTACGGCGCGACGAACGCGGCCGTCGGGCACGCGTCGAGACATCGCGTGCAGGTGCCGCAGCGCGCTTTCGCCGGCGCATCCGGCTCGAGTTCGGCGTCGACGACGAGGACGCCGAGCATCGACCACGGGCCGTGCTCCTCGTCGAGCAACATGGTGTTCTTGCCGATCCAGCCGAGGCCGGCACGCTGCGCGAGCGCGCGTTCGAGGACGGGCTTCGTGTCGACGGCGACGACGCCGGTCAACGCGTGGCCGCGCGAGCGCGCGACGTCGAGCACGCGTTCGAGGCGCGCCGTGATCTCGACGTGGTAGTCGGCCCGCTCCGCGTACGCGGCGACGGTCGACCCCGGAGTCGGGCCGTACGCGGCGGTGACGACGAGTGCGCTGCGCGCTCCCGGGAACCACTGCGCCGGATGTTCGCGCAATGCGCCGTGGCGCTCGAGGTAACGCATCGCGCCGTGGTTGCCGTCCGCGATCCAGGATTTCCAGCGAGCGGCGTCGTCGTGCAGTGCGTCGAGCCCGCAGACGCCGACGCGAGCGAAGCCGAGTTCGAGCGCCGTCGTCCGTAGCAGTTCGCGCAGGCCTGGGTCCATGGCGCGGATGATAGGCGGGTATGCTCCCGGCCATGGTGGCCGTGACGCTCGCCGTCTTCTGCTCGATCGCGCTCGCGTCCGCGGAGCCGCCGCCGCGGCTCGTCGCGCACGCGCGGATCCACTCGTTCTCCGCGCTCGAAGCGATGATCGGCGACGCGTACGCCGCGCAGGGATTCGGCGAGGTCTATCGCGATCGAGATCGGTTCGACGAGCTTCGCGCGTTGGTCGGCGCGGACGTCGGGGACCGCCCGTGTGCGGTGGCCTGGGTCGCGGACGCGACGGGGCGAGCTCACGTCGTCGGCGTCGCGCCCGACGCGTTGCGCGAGAAACCGCTCGATCACGCGCTCGCGCGCGGCGCCGATCCAGACCTCTGCGCGTTCGTCGAGGACCTCGCGACGTCGCAACGCTGGTTGCCGCACGCGGCGGACGACGACGCTCCGGTGCGCGTGCTCGTCGACGTCGCGGCGGTGCGCGACGTGTGGCGGGACGAACTCGGGACGTTCGCCGCGATGGTGCGCTCGACCGTCGCCCTGCGCGCGATGCTCGCGCAGTCGTCGCCGATGCTCGAGCAGGCCGTCGATGTGCTCGATCGCAGTGTCTGTTCGCTCGACGCATGGTCGTCGCTGGACGTCGCGTTGAGTCTGCATGCCGGGCGCCTGTCCGCGCGCGCGACGATGGTCCCGGAATCCGGGTCCGCCGCGGAGCACGGGTTGCGCACGTGGCAGCCGCTGCGGATTCCCGTGGAGCGCGTCGCGTTCGACGGCGCCGACCTCCAAGGATTCATCGGGCCGTCGGACGTCGACGTCGCCGCGTTGCTCTGCGATCCGCAGGCGACGGCCGTCGATTCCGCGGCTCTCGATCGATTCGCGCGGACGGGCGGGGTCTTCGCGTTCGGACTCGAGCCCGACCGTGTCGGATTGATGCTGCCGTACGGCGAGCTCCCCGTCGGCGATCCGGCATGGCCGGTCGCATGGCGTGCCGCCGCCACGCGCTGCATGAGTCCGCTGAACGCGGGCGACGACATCGGCGCCGACGCGGTGTTCGTCCGCGCGCGACCGGCTGCGTGGATCGCGAACCTGTACGACCGCGTGGATCCTCGATTGACCGTTCCGGAACGATCCGTCGACGGCTGGATCGAGGTCCGCGGTCGAGCCATCGGCGGCGCTCTCGAACTGGACGTCGACGCCGACGTGCCGGCGATCGCGGCCGCCATTCCTTGTCTGAGGATTCCATGACACCGCGCGCCGCTTCGCTCGTCCTGTGCCTGCTGCCGTTCGGATGGGCGTGCGGAGAGCGTTCCGAGCCGCGCGTGACGGCGCTGTACGACGGTTCGGGCAGCCGGCTGCCGCCGGGAATCCTCGCCGCGGTCCGCGTCGATCTCGACCGATTCGAGTACGCGCGGATGCTCGGTTTCGATCTCGGCGAACCGGCCGTGCTCCATCTGTTCGAGCTCGATCGCAACGTCGGAGGCGGTGGGGAGGCCGCGGTGCTCTCGGGGCCGGGTGCTGCCGAGGTGGAGCAGATCCTGTTCGACGAGGGGTTCATTCGAAAGATCGACGACGACGGGACGATCGTGCTCGGTGGGGCGGGCGACGACGGCTCGACGATGCAGCTCGCCACCGGCATCGTCGCGCCGCGGCCACTGCGGCGCTTCGAGTCCGACGGCCGCATCGTCTATTCGCCGACCATCGACATGAAGCACGACCTGCTCGAGTTGGATTCCCGCGCGCTCGGCGAGTTGGGATCGTCGCCCGAGATCGCGATCGCGTTCGACGGGGCGCGGCTCGCCCGGACGTTGCGCGCCCGTTTGGACGAGGCGCTCGGACCGATCGGCGAGATGGCCGCCGTCGAACTCGGACGACGCACGAGAGGGCGGCGCGGGATGCGCTCGCCGTCCGATCTGATGTTCAGCGTCCTGCGCGGCGTGCGTACCGGATTCGTCGCGTACGAAGCGGATCGGGGCCGCCTGCGGATCGACGTCCATCCCAACTCGGAACTCGCCGACTTCTTGTCGGCCGTGCGTGACGTCGATGGCGAGTGGCCGATGTCCGACGACGGTGGCATGAACCTCGTGCTCGCGTGCGACGCGAAGCGCGTTGCCGAGCTCGCTGCGGAATGGAACGGCAGCGACGAGGTCGCGAACGACCCGCTCGCGTGGTGGGACGGCCGCGTGGCCACGACGTTCGCCCTCGATCGCATGGACTTCTCCCGAACGGCCTTGGCGCTCCGTTCGGGGTTCGAGACTCGGATCGACCCGCAGGCCGAGATCTCGGTGTTCGGTTGGACGATCGGACAGGGGACCGTGTTCGATGGCTGGCGTTTCGCACCGGCGCCGGCCAAATCGACTCGGTGGGGAAGACTCCAGGTCGAACCGGGGACGTTCCTCCACGTACGCGACGGAAAGATCCCGACGGAGAATGCTCGCGTCGTGCTCACCGGGCGCCAGCGCGGCGAGGGGGTCTACGAGTTCGATTGGTTCGGCTTGACACCCTGACGCCCAGCGGTGGCGCCAAGTTGACGCCCTGAGCCTGGTAGGCCCGTCACGCTGACGCCTGGAAGAGCGATCGAGGGG
>JAEUIB010000402.1 GCA_016795255.1 Planctomycetota bacterium | reverse complement strand
AGCGAGATCGTGCGGAAGTTCACGACGTTCGCGGGCTGCTCGTAATAGTGCGGCGGCGCGGTGTCGCCGCCTTTGCCGACGAACCACGGATCCTGCGGATCGAGCGAGCCGACGAACACCGGCGCGACGCCGACGGTGCCGGGAGACGTCGGGACGAACGGGCTCAGCACGAACGTCGCGACGCCGTTCGCGTCGGTCCGCGCCAAGCGCTGCCACGGCTGCCCGCCGAGGTCGCCCGAGAAGAACACCGCGACCGTGATGTCGTGGATCGGCGCGCCGTGCGCGTCGACGATCCGCGCCGTGGCGGTCAGCGTCACCGCGGGCGATCCCGACTTCGTCAGCGTCAGCGCGTCGACGTGGACGAACGGCGGCATCGTCGTCGCCGTCGCGTCGTGGATCGCCACGTTCCCGTTGCGATCGGTCGCCGTGACGCGCACGTACACCGTCGTCCGGGCCGGCAGCCCGACGAGATGGACGTCGTGCATCCGATGCGCGCCGGACCGCGACGCGGTGGCGAAGTCGGACAGCCCGGGCGCGGACCCGGCATCGACGCGTACGTGCGCGGGTTCGTCGGTCCGGCAGCGCACCGTCGCCGCGTCGTGGAACACGTCGAGCACGGCGACGTCGACGATCGCCGGCGCGCTCGCGTCTTGCAGCGAAGCGTCGGGCGATCGCGGGTCGGCGCCGAGGCCGACTTCGAAGCCGTCGGCGTAGCCGTCGCCGTCGGTGTCGGCTCGCGTCGGATCGGTGCCGAGCGTCGCCTCGGCGAGGTCGAACATGCCGTCCTCGTCCCGATCGAGACCGAGGCGTTCTCCGGTTCCGCGCGGCACGCACGTGAACGTGAACGTCGCGAAGCCGGTGTTCGCGAGCGCGATCAGCGTCGCGCGCGGAACGGTCAGGCCGCTGTCGAATGAGTAATCCCCGCCGGTCGCGTGCGGCACGAACCGCCCACCGCGGCGCAGCACGTGTTGCTGCGCGTCGATGCGGAAGCCCTTCACGACGAGGTCCAGATCGTCGTGCGGTGCGCGAGCCATCGCTTCCGCGAGGTCGAGGAACGCGTCGACGTGGGCCGCGGTCGATGCACTCAGCGTGAATTGCGCGCCGACCAGCGGCGGCATCCCCGAGTCGAACGCTTTCACGAACGCCGCGACCGCGTCCTTGTCCGACGTCGTGAAGTTCGGGAAGGTCGGATTGCCGCCGTTCGGCACGACGAAGTCCATGAAGCCGCGAACGCCGTCGACCGCGCCGTCGTGCAACAAGCCGAAGCCGGTCAGCTCGCGATCGTCCTTCTCGTAGGCCTGGCGCAGCTGCGCGGTCTGGAACAACTGCGAGAAGCTGCCGGCGCTCGCGACCGGCCGCGCACCGGTGAAGTTCGTCTCGCCGGCGAAGTCGGCGACGTGGCACTTCGCGCACGCGACTCCGGCGCCGGAGTACGGCTTGCCCGCGACTCCGGGCGTCAGTCCGTAGAGGTCCTTGCCGAGCCCCGCGAGTCCGGTGTACGCGCGGTCCTTCGGCGCGTGAGGATTCGGCGGTACGCGGACCGAGCGCGTGAACGCGGCGAACTCCTGCATCGCGAGCGCGTCGATGCCGTCGCCGCCGAGCAGACTCTCGAAAGCGCCGCGGAACGCTTGGAACACGCGGCGATCGCCGCGCCAATGCAACGGCAGATCGTCCGTGGTCGCGTCGTCGACGAGACCCCGCAGCGACTGCGTGACCATCGGTCCCTTCAGCGGATGCAGGATCGGCGTCGACGGCGCGGCGACGGTCGCGCCGGGGTACGAACCGAAGCCGTCGAGCACGTCGGGGAAGTAGTACCCCCACGCTCCCGACGGATCCCCGAGGTCCCACGCCAACTGATCGTCGTGTCCGAAGTGATGGCAGCTCGCGCAGCTCATCGTGCCGTTGCCGTGCCCGAGATCCGGCCGCGCGTCGTACAGGTGGAGGCGACCCTCGCGGACCGCGACGGGTTCGGCGTCGTAGCCGAGTCGCGTCGGCGTGCCGACCTCGACGTGGCGTCGCGCGATGTCGTACGTGCGCACCGTGCCGTCGCCCCGGCAGAAGACGTGCAGGAGATGGCGCTCCGGATCGACCGCGAGCCCGGACGGGATCGGCCCGGTCGGGATCGTCGCGATGTGCGCGCCGGAGCGCGCGTCGAGCACTTCGACCGCGGCGCTGCCGAGGCACGCGACGTACGCGGTCGATTGCGAACCCGCGGCGTGGAACGCGAGGACGGCCGGTTGTGCGAGCGGTTGCGGGACGAGCGGCGGTACGAGGGAGATCGTCGTCACGCCGCCAGTTGCCGGATCGACGCGCGCGACGCGGTTCTCGATCGCGGCGCCGCGCAGCGCCGGCTCGAAGCGCACGCGATTGCGCGCTTCCTGGCCGACGACCCACAGCTCGCCGGTCGCGGGATTGCGCTCGACGTCGAACAGCGAGGTCCCGACTCCCTGCACCGGAGACGGTCCGACCGCGAGCGTCTGTGCGTCGATCGCGATCAAGTCGGCGTCTTGCAGCACGAGCGTCTGACCGGGGTACTCGTCGTCGAACACGATGCGTCCGGCGTTCGGCACGTACCAACCGCGCGGGAACGTGATCGGGTTCAGTTCCGGACGCAGCAGCACCGGGTTCCACGGCAGCGTGGTGTCGTACGCGTCACCGACCCACTGCTCGAGTCCGGCTTGCTTCGTCTTCGTCTCGTCGAGCAGCGTGGTCCGATTGCCCGAGTGGCCGGGGATCACCGTCACGGTGCCGTTGTGGGCGACCACGTCGCGCGGTGCGAACCCCGGCACGACCACGTTGGCGATCCACGCGTACGGCGGCGCGGCGTCGAACACCGCGACGCAATGCTCGTCGAACGCGCCGGGCGCGGTCTGGCCGGGGAGCGACGGAGCGACCGGAGCGCGCGCGCAAGCGACGAACAACCGGCCCTGCGACGTCACGAGCCCGCTGGGCTCGTCACCGACGTGCAGCGTCGCGACGACCTCGCGCTTCACCAGGTCGACGACCGACACCGAATCGGACACGTGGTTCGCGACGAACAACCGATCGGGCTGCGCGGGATCGAGGGCGAGCGCGACCGGCTCGAGACCCGTGAACACGGCGTCTTCGACCACCCACGCCGTCGCCGACCCCTTCGAGACGCCGCCGAACGTCGGGCCGCCGGCGGCCGCCGCCCCACTCGAAGAGCCGAGCGCCCCGTGCGATTTGATCGGGGGGGCGGCCAGCTCCGCCGCCGAGCGCAGTCGGAGGATCTCGACGCGGTGGTCGCTCGTGTTCGTGACGAACAGGCGGCGTCCGTCGGGATGCAGCAGCAGCGCATTGACCGGGCCGGATTCGAAGTGGACGAACGGCGCGTGCGCGGTCGTCAGTTCGCCCGGCGCCGCCGTGGTGAGCGTGACCAGTCCCAGCGCGAGTCCGACGACGACGAAGGCTTGTCGACCGTTCATGACCGGATGGAACGTCCTCGGCGGAATTGCCGTGCCAAAGGGCTTGGACGCAACCCTACATTGCCCGCCGAAGGTTCGACGCATCGCCGCATCGCGCCGATCGGGCGAACCGGACGGGGAACTGGCGGAGGGCTCGACATGTTCGTTCACCGTGCGATCCTCGGGATCGCGTTGGCCGCGGTCCCGGCGTGCGCGTCGCGCATGGATCATTCGATGGTCGAAGCCTCGGCCGCCGAGGGGTTCACGCACGACGAGGCCAGGTCGATGTTGTCCGACGGCAATGCATCGCGAAGCGCGCCCGCGGCGGCCGCGCGGGCGGGTGCGACGGGCGGCGCCGACGGGGACGGGAACGGCGGGGAGAGCCCGACGACGGAATCCCGCAAACGCGTCTACATCGGCGACTTCACCGTGCTCGCCGCGCAGCGGGACGCCGCGATCACGCGCTTCCTCGCCGAGGTCGAGCGCGCCGGAGGCTACGTCGAGAGCCGCATCGACGCGCAGGTCGTCGCCCGCGTGCCCGCGGAGCGATTCGCCGCGACGATCGCGATGATCCCGTCCCTCGGCCGCGTGCTGTCGGAATCGGTCCGCACGCAGGACGTGACGTCCGAATGGATCGACCTCGACGTCCGCATCAAGAACGCCGAGGTCGCGCGCGAACGACTGCTGGCGCTGCTGCAGCGCGCGACCGAGATGAAGGACATCCTCGCGATCGAGGAGCAGATCCGCCGCGTGACGACCGAGATCGAGCAGATGAAGGCGCAGTTCAAGGCGCTCGAATCGCGCATCGCGTACTCGCGGATCTCGATCCAGTTCGAAGGTCAAGCCCCGCCGCCGGTGCGTCGTCCGACCGGCAGCCGCTTCTCGTGGGTCAATCAGATCGGCATCGAACCGGCGCTGCGGCGCTTCTGAGGCAATGACGATGAAGCTCCGCTCGCTCGCTCCGTTCGTCGTCGCTGTGTCCGTGTCGGCTTGCGCGCATCGGACGTGGACCGCGCCCGATCGCTTCGTCGAACTCGAGTCGTCGCGCAGCGGCGCGAAGTTCGTGTCGTCCGACGACGCCCGCCTGTGGATCCGTCGCTTCGACCCCGAGGCCGACGGGTCGCTGCAGTACTGGCGTGACCACGTCCGGCTGCAGTTCACGACCGAACGCGGGTACACGCTGATGTCGGAGCGCGACGTGAAGGTCGGCGGCGAGCCGGCGGTCGAGTTCGTGTTCGAGGCCACCGTGGACGGGGCTCTGCAGCGCTACGCGCTGTTCCTGTCCGTCGAGTCGGGACTCGTGCGCGACCGCGTCGTCACGGCCGAGTTCATCGCGACTCCCGAGGCCTTCGCGCAGCACGAAGCCGCCGTCCGGACCGCCCTGCGCGTCGAATGACGCGGGGTGGATTCGGCCGGCTCGCCGCGTAGACTCCCGGGCTTCGCAAACGCCCGCAGGATCCGCCGTCGGAAAGGTCCCCCATGAGCTTCACCCACCGTGGTCGCACCCTGAACAAGGTCGCCGTGATCGGATCGGGCCAGATCGGTCCGGACATCGCCCTGTACTTCGCGAAGGTCCTTGCTCCATCCGGGGTCCAGACGGTCGTGGTCGACGTCGCCGAAGCGGCGTTGGCGAAGGGCAAGGCGAAGCTCGAGAAGAAGATCGCGAAGGGGGTCGAAGCCGGCGCCTTCACGGCGCAACAGCAGGCGGAGATGCTCGCGCACGTCGTGTTCACGAC
>JAEUIB010000400.1 GCA_016795255.1 Planctomycetota bacterium | reverse complement strand
ACCGCGCCGCGAGATCCGTGGGCCTGACCTCATGAAAGGAATCGGGCGGTCGCGATCGGAAGAAGGAGGCGAAGTCTAACCTCGAAGTCGGGAACCACCACGAACGGGACCGGTCGTGGCATTCCGTGGGCCTGGAGGTTGTCACATGGCGTCCGTTACGTCGTTCGGGTTGCGTTCGTTGGTGACGTTCTGCGCCGTCGTGTCGGTCGCGGCCGCGCAGACCGCGCCGCTGCCGGTCAAGCGGGTGGTGCTCTACAAGCACGGCATCGGCTACTTCGAGCGGCAAGGGATGGTGAACGGGCGCGCGACGGCCGAGCTCCGGTTCAAGGAATCGGAGATGGGCGACGTGCTGAAGACGTTGACGGCTCTCGACTTGGGTGGGGGATCGATCGACGCGATCGCGTACGACTCGCAGAAGCCGGCGAGCCAGGTGCTGCAGGAGTTCGCGTTCACGCTGACGCCGCAGGACACGCAGCTCGCGCTGATGACGCAATTGCGCGGCGCGCGCATCGCGGCGACGGTGTCCGGGCTCGGAGAAGTCCGCGGAGCGATCCTCGGGGTCGACGTCCGGCAGAACGCCGTCGGCGAGACGCGCGTCGATACGCATCGCTTGTCGGTGTTCACCGATCAGGGCGGCGTGGTCGGCTTCGACTTGTTCGACGCGCAGTCGCTGGTGTTCGAGGACCAGTCACTCGCCGCCGACGTGCAGCGCTACCTCGCGACGATGCGCTCGACGCACAAGCGCGACACGCGCGTGGTGTCGATCGTCGCGAACGGCACCGGCGAGCGACCGTTGTTCGTCGCGTACGCGGTCGAGCAGCCGGTGTGGAAGGCGACGTATCGCATCGTGCTCGACGAGGCGAAGGAACCGCTGCTGCAAGGGTGGGCCGTCGTCGACAACACCAGCGACGAGGACTGGACCGACGTCCAACTGTCGCTGGTCGCCGGGCTGCCGATCTCGTTCCGCCAGGACCTGTACACGCCGCGCTACGCGGAGCGGCCGGTGTTCGAAGTGAACGAGCGCGCCGTCGCGTTCGACGCCGAAGAGCTCGCGCAGAACGGCTACACCGGAGGCGCGCCGGCCCCCGGGGCGCCTCCGGCCGCGGGGCTGTTGCTCGGACGAGGGCGGAAGAGCAAGGCCGGGGCGCCGGCCGAGGCCGCGAAGGCCGACATGAGGTTCGCCGAAGCGGCGGACGCTCGGAGCGAAGTCGCCGCCGAGGCGGCGACGCGCGAGATCGGTGATCTGCTCGAGTACCGCATCGACCACGCGGTGACGATCCCGCGCAATCGCTCGGCGCTGTTGCCGATCGTCGCGCAGCGCGTGAAGGGCGAGCGCGTCGCGCTGTACTCCGAAGCGATGCGCGCGACGAATCCGATGTCCGCCGTGCGCTTCGTCAACGCGACCGGGTTGTCGCTCGAAGGTGGGCCGGTGATGGTGCTCGACGCCGAGACGTACGCCGGCGAGTCGCAGATGCCGAGCGTCAAGCCCGACGAGACGCGCTACGTCCCGTACGCCGTCGACCTCGGCGTGAAGGCGACCACCGAATACGGCAGCGGCATCGAGAACGCGCATGCCGTGCGCTTCAAGAACGGCGTGATGACGTTGCGCCAGTACCAGATCGAGACGAAGACCTACGCGTTCGACAACAAGGACGACTCGGCGCGCGTCGTCGTCGTCGAGCACGCGAAGCGCGGGGACTTCGTGCTGCGGCAGCCGGCGGCGGCCAGCGAGACCGAGCTCGATCGCTACCGCTTCCGCGTCGAGGTGCCGGCGAAGTCGACGCAGAAGCTCGTCGTCGTCGAATCCCGCGAGATCCAGCGCGAGATCCAGATCCGCGACCTCGACGACGCGCAGATCGCGTACTACGCCGCGCAGTCGGCGCTGAGCGCCGAAGCGGAGCGCGCCCTCGCCGAAGTCCAGCGATTGCGCGCGAAGGTCGCGCGGACGCAGGAAGCGCTCACGCAGGTCGACGCGTCGCTCCGCGAGATCGACCAGAACCAAGACCGGATCCGCCGCAATCTGTCGGCCCTCGGCCAGTCCGACGCGGAGAAGGACCTGCGCAAGACCTACGTCGACGAACTCGCGACCAGCGAAGTCACGATCAAGCAACTCCGCCGCTCGATGGACGAGTTGCGCGCGACGCTGCTCGCCGAGCAAGCGGACGTCCAGCGCGCGATCGACGCGCTCGACCTCGAGTACACGCCCGGCGCCGGCAAGTGAAGGGCGCGTTCGCGGATCGCGAGCGGAGCGCGACTACGGCGCGCGCGTCAGTGCCGCGTACCCGGCCGCGATCACGCTGGCGGCGATCAGCAGCACGCTGATCGCTCCGCAGAGCAGCGCCGCGTCGGACTCTCGCTCTCCGGCGCGGCGCGGCTTCATCACGTACGCGCCGAGTCCGCCCGTGATCGCGCCGCCGACGTGACCCGCGTGACTGACGTTCGGGATCATCATCGTCATCAGGAACGACGCGATCAGCCAGCGCCACGCCGTTCCGCGGATGTCCGCGCCGGCATGGCCGCCGCGCCGATAGCCGTACGCGATCAGCGCGGCGTTGAACCCGAACAGCGCCGCCGATGCGCCGACGACCGGTGAGTCCGGTGTGAACACGGTGCATGCGAGGCTGCCGCCGATCGCCGACACGACGAACAGCGTGATCATCCGCGCGGAGCCGAGCAGGTGCTCGACGTGGTTGCCGAGGGCGTTCAGCGCGCTGGCGTTGAACAGGATGTGCAGCAGCCCGCCGTGCAGGAACGCGTACGTCAGCCAACGCCACGGTTCGATCGGTTGCAGCCACGCGACCGGCACGAGCATGCCGAAGTCGAACAGCGTCTCGCCGTCGGGGGACAGTGCGCCGAGGAGCGATCCACCCTCGAGTCCGCCGCGCCGCTGCGACACGAGCATCGTCGCGAGGAACACTGCGACCAACCCGAGCAACAGCGGGCGGGTCCGGTCGCCGTCGACCGGGAACACGCGGAGCAGCAGTGGTCGGAGCCCGAACAGCGCGGGCGCGACCCGACCGCAGCGCGGGCACTTCGAAGCGTCTCGTTCGATCAATCCGCCGCAGCGGCCGCAGGTCGAGGGTTCCATCGGGCGGCATCATGCCGATCGGATCGCCGACGAGAAGTTCCGATCCGAGCTCGTGCCGCTCCGTTCGGATCGGCTCCTACACTGCGCCGCCTGGATCGCTCGGAGGTCTCGATGTTCGCAACGTCGTTGTGGTTCGTCTGTGCGCTCGCGCTCGACGACAAGCCGCTCGTCGCGGTCGAGTTCGACGCCGGACTCGAGCCGTTCGTCGTGCAGCGCGGGACGGCGCGGGCCCACGAGGGAATGTGCGAGATCGACGACGCGATGCTCCAGACCGGCGTCGCGATCGCCGGTGACTTCACGGTCGACTGGCGGATGGCGACGTCGCTCGGGCAGCAGCGCGGCGCGACGCTCGCGATCGGCGACCTGGTCTGCGGGCTCGACGGCGGACAGGTCACGCTGACGCAGGGCGCGACGCGCATCGCGACCGGATCGGCGCCCGGTGATGCCCGGACGCTGCGACTCGTCGTGCGCAGCAACGCGGTCGAAGCGATCGTCAACGACGTCAGCGTCGCGTTCGCGCGCACGGCGTTGCCGTTCTCCGGTGGAACGCTGAGTCTCGGCGCGACGCACGCGCGCGTCGATGCGATCGTCGCGACCCGTCGCGCGTGGTTCGACGACGTCCGCGTCGAAGACGTCGGGGCGTTCGTTCGCGCGAACGCCGCCGATCGGGATCCCGCGGAGTTCGAGCTGGTCGGGACGATGCCGACGCGCATCGACCCGGTCTACGAGCTGCGCACGAAGGGGCAGGACGTCGGCGTGCGCATCAGCTTCTGCGGCGTGCGACCCGACGCAGCCGAGGTGCCGCTGGTCGAGCAAGCGCTCGCGTTCGCGCAATTGCGTCCGCGCCTGGCGTTCCGCGTGCTGCAAGGCGATCCGCTGGTCGCGGGCCCGACGCTCGGCGACGAGCCGGTCACGATCCCCACCGCGGCGCTCGCGTACGTCGAATGCGACGTGTTGATCGGCGTGCTCGCGCATCCGCCGACGATGTCGGTCTACGACGTCGCGAACGACGAACTGCTGGATCGCTCGTGGGTCGGCGGGCCGCCCGGTCGACCGCTGGCGACGCGCGTGCCCGAAGCGTGCACCGCGTTGAAGTACGTGCTCGTGATCCCGGGCCGGTCGCCGATCGAGAAGATCGTGAGACTGACGCGCTCATGACGCGCCTCGCGCGCAGCGTCGCACTGGCCGTGCTCACGGGCTTCACGTCGTGCGAGCAGCCGGGCCCGCTGCCGCCCGCGCCGCTCGTCGGCGAACTCACGCTGCGCTCGAACGCGGCGCGCGAGTTGTTGCGGTCGATCGAGTCGGGGACGCGCGAGCAACCGCTGACGCCCGCCGCGCGCTCGCTGGTGGCGCAGATGGCCGAGGTCGCGCGGATCGACGAAGCGGTCGCGTTCGCCGAACTCGACGTGGCGACGGCGAAGAGCGGCGCGCGCCGTCGCTTCGCGTTCGACGACGTGAAGGCGCGCATCGATGCCGTCGGCGCGACGATCGAACGCGTCGATGCGCTGTTCCTCGTGCGCCGCGACGGCCTCGTCGCGCGCGCGGAGCGCTGGTTGCCGGTCGCGGAGCGCGTCGCGGCGACGCTCGACGTCGTCGTGATCGCCGGGCTCGAGCCGCCGCGCAGCGAGTTCCGACGCACCGCATCGGGGCGCGCGTGTCTGTGGCTCGACGCGCTCGCGCTCACGGCGCAGCAGCGACCGGACGACGCCGCGTGCGATCTCGTCGTCGCGGCGCTGGTCCGCGCGGCGCTGACGTCCGAAGCGGCGCGGCGGATGGATTGGAACGCGAACGATCGCGCCTCGGCGCGCGCGTTCGTCGATGCCGTCGTCGACGCGGTCGGTTGCCCGCCGGCCGAGGGATTCGACGCGCAAGGTCGGCGCACGCCGGAGTTCGACCTGCGCGCGCGGACGCGGATCGCGCGTTTCGCCGACGAGCTCGAAGGCCTCGGGTCGCCGCACGTCGTGCAAGAAGATCCGATCACGCATCGCGAGCGCTTCGTCGGGTTCGCGACGCACGGTCCCGCCGTCGACGTGATGTCCGACGCGCTGCTCGCGATCGAGCGATTCGCGGGCCCAGCGGCGCTGCGCGCCGCGATCGAAGCGGGGCCGGCCGAGCTGTTCGCGCGCTACGCGGAACTGTCCGGACGCACCGCGACGCTGCCCCCGGTTCCTCCGGAAGCAGCGTCGCGGTGGCTCGAGTGGATCACGTCGGAATGACCGACGCTCGCATCAGGGGTTCGCGCCGGGCTTGATGTAGACGTACCAGAGCTTGCCTTCGGCGTAGGTGCCGCCGGCGATCTCCTCGGCTTCGTCGCCGGTGCCGATGAAGATGTCGCCGCGACCCGCCGAGCGGATCGCGCCGCCGGTGTCCTGGTCGAGCATGAACTGGTTGAACGACTCGTTGATGCCGCCGCGCATCGGGACCTTCGTCTGCGCGAAGCAGACGCCGCCGCGCGGGAACACGGCCTTGTCGGTCGCGAGCGTGCGGTACGGCGTGACTTCGATGTTCAGCGAGCCGTACGGGCCGCCCGTGATGTCGGTGAAGAACACGTACGACTCGTTCTTCTGCGTGTACGGGTCGACCTGATCCGGGTGCTGCGCGAAGTAGTCCTTGATCGCGCGCAAGCTCAGCTTGTTCTTCGAGACCTTGCCTTCTTCGACGAGCGTCGTGCCGAGGCCCTTGTACTCGTGCTCGGTCTTGCCGGCGTAGCCGACCGCGCGCATCGAGCCGTCTTGCATGCGCAAGCGCGCGGAGCCTTGCACCTGGACGATGTACGTCTCGAGCCGGCTCTTCAGCCAGTACAGCTCGAGGCCGCGCCCGTTCAGATAACCGCCGTCGAAGTCCGCGCGCTTCGGCGACGTCCCGAGCGAGCCGCCCTGCTCCCAGCCGAGCGGAGTGCCCGTGAACTCTTCCTTCTTCAATTCCGGCGGCAGGCGGTACAGCGGGTACTTGTATTCACCGGTCTGCGTCGGCGACGCGTCGTAGATCGGCTGGCAGTAGCCGGTGAACAGCACTTCGCCCTGACGGTTCCAGCCCTTCGAGCGGAACACGTCGAAGTGGTCGGCGATCTTCTGGTTCAGCTCGGCGCCGGAGCTCGACTCGCTCAGCACTTTGCGGAACGCGTGCAGGCTCGCGAGCGCGCGCTCGTGGTCGATCGAGAACTTGCCTTCGTGGTCCTTGTACGGCCACCAGCGCTTCGACGACGGCTTCGCGAAGTACTCGAGCGTGCGATCGATCGCGAGCAGCAGGTCGTCCTTGCGACCGAACCCGAGACCGAAGTCCGGGTACTGCGAGCGATCGGTCACGAGTTCGAGCGCGACTTCGCCCGGCGCGAGCGGCCGGCCGTAGTCCTTCTCCATCGGCGTGCTCGACGGAGCACTGACGGAGAACAACTCGCAACCCGAGAACGTGAGCAGCGACAACAACGCGAGCGACGACGACGCGCGGAGCATCATGGGTGAAGTACCCTCCCGCGCGCAGAATAACGACGCGTCGGGGGCAACAGAAGCGCCGCGGACGAAAGTGCGCGAAGTCGTATTCGTGCGCGAAACGGCGCAACGCGTGCCGATTACGGTCCCGTCGTCCGCGGCGCGTCAGAGCTTCGCGGTGGTGACCGTGACGGTGGCGGCGCCGCCCTCGACCAAGTCCGCGGTCGCCGGATCGGGCTGCGTGAACGAGCCGTGCACCTTGACCGCGATCGTCACCGGTCCGGGCGGCAGTCCGCCGACGTCGACCTTGCCCTCGGCGCACCACGCTTCGACCGGGTGCGGCAACGCGGGGCAGGTCACCGTGACCGACGCGAACGGGGGGCGCTCGACGCCGGTGGCGGTCAGCTTCACCGTCAACTTCGCGGCCGCCGGGGCGACCAGGTCCGACACCGTCCGACGCTCGCCGGCTTCGACGGTGAACGGCTCGGTCCCGACCGCCGCGATCTTGCGCTCGGGGTCGGCGGTCACGATGCGGTAGGTGCCGGTCGCGAGCGTCGGCGCGTCGAAGCGTCCGTCGGCGTCGGTGACCAGCGCGGCCGCAGCGCCGAACGAGTCGTCGTCGGCGCGGCGCTCGATCGAGAGGCGCAGGCGGGGGAGACCTCGGCCGTCGCGACCGACGACCCGTCCGCCGACACCGCCGACTCCGAGCGCGAGCGTCGTCGCGGTGTCGGCGCCCGGCTCGACCTTCACGGTCGCGTCGGCCCGCAGCGAGCCACGCGTGACCCGCAGTGCCACCGTTCCGCGCTCGCGGATCCGCAGGTGGACCATGCCTTCGGGGCCGGTCGTCGCGGCGGCCGGGATCTCGCGACCGACGACGACCTCGACCAGCGCGCCGCTGGCCGGCCGGTCGTTCTCGAGCACCGTGACGCGGAGCCAGGACGGCTCGGTCGCCTCGGTGTCGACCTGGGCCGACGGCGCCTCCGCCGCACCTAACCGATGTGGCCATCCGTATTTGAAGTCGGGTCGCGGGAGCTCTGCGGCGAGGTCGCGATGGGTCCACAACGCGCGATCGACCGGCGCATGGGGGACGACCAGCAGCTCACCCGGCGGCACGGTCGCGAACGGCGCGACGCCGGCGGCGTCGGTGCGCGACGTCTCGAGGACGACGAACGCGCCTTCGCGCGGATTGCCCTCGTAGCGGCGCAGGTCGAGTTGGCGCGGCAGTGCCGGCGGCCGACCCGATTCCGAGAGCGTGACCGTGGCTTCGCGCCAGCGCTCCATCGTCAGCGTCAGCGGCCCGAGTTCGGCGGCTCGGTCGACCGGTGCTTCGACCGGTGCCGACGCGGCGCCGCGCGCGACGCCTTGCGCGACGTACGCGCCGACCGGAACCGCGTCGAAGCGGAAGTGGCCTGCCGCATCGCTTCGGACCGCGCGGAACGGTTGCCGCTGTCCGGCGACCGGCGACGCGCGCTGCAACTCGATGCGCTCGCCGGCCAACGGTTCGCCGCTGGCGTTGCGGACGTTGCCGGAGATGACGAACGCGGGGCCGCGCTCGACGTCGATGCGCAGCGGCTCGCCGCCGCTGGTCGACCCGGCTGGCCCGCCCGCGGTCAGTCGAGCGCGGTCGAGCGTGACCGGAGGACAGCGCTCGCCGTCGGCCGCCTGGACGGAGATCCGGACGTCGTCGGCCACGGGCAGCAGCACCTTCCACCCCGACGCATCGGTGGGGCGAGCGAGACCGGAGGTCACGCGGAGTTCGGCGCGTTCCCAGGCTTCCCCCGCGCGCGTGTAGCTCTCGACGCGCACCTCGCGCAGCGGGATCGGCTCTCCGCGCGCGTCGAGCAAGCGGACGAACGCTTCGCGTCCGCGGGTCATCTCGAC
>JAEUIB010000350.1 GCA_016795255.1 Planctomycetota bacterium | reverse complement strand
CGCGAGCAACTTGGTGTCGGGTGACGGCAACGGAACGCTCGACGTGTTCGTGCGCGACGTGAAGGCGGGACACACGACACGAGTGTCGGTGGATTCGCTGGGGATCGAAGGGAACGGCATCTGCGCCACACCTGCGATGTCCGCGAACGGCCGGTACATCGCGTATGGGGCCTGGGCGACCAACCTCGTAGCGGGTGACATCAACGCAGTGCGCGATGTGTTCGTACACGACCGGAAGTCGGAACGAACGATTCGGGCATCGCTGACAGCCCCTGGAACCCAGGCGGACCACACGAGTGTGGGTCCCTCGATCACCGCGAGCGGACGGTACATCGCGTTCCACTCGAGCGCGACCAACCTCGTTGCGAATGACACCAATGCGGCGAGTGACGTGTTCGTGCACGATCGCAAGACGGGCCGGACGACGCGGGTATCGGTGAGTTCATTTGGGATCGAGGGAGACGGCGACAGCCGCGATCCAGCGATTTCCGCGAATGGCCGGTACGTGGCTTTCGTGTCAGCTGCAACAACCCTTGTGGCCGGCGACGGCAATGAGTCGAGCGACGTGTTCGTCCATGACCGGAAGACGGGGCAGACGACGCGAGTGTCGGTGGATTCGCTGGGGAACGAGGCTGGTTTTGGGAGCTTCAATCCCATGATCTCGGCGAGCGGCCGGTACGTGGTGTTCTGGTCGATGGCCACCAATCTGGTGGTTGGCGATGGCAATGGGTCGAGCGACGTGTTCGTCCATGACCGGAAGACTGGGCAAACGACGCGAGTGTCGGTGGACTCGGCGGGGATCGAGGGAAACTTCGGCAGCGAGTTCCCCGCGATCTCGGCGAACGGCCGCCACGTGGCGTTCCACTCGAGCGCGAGCAACTTGGTGTCGGGTGACGGCAACGGAACGCTCGACGTGTTCGTCCATGACCGGAAGACTCGGCAAACGACGCGCGTATCGGTGAACTCGGCAGCGGACGAAGGAAATGACGTGAGCTACGGCGCCTCGCTCTCGGCGAACGGTCGCTACGTGGCGTTCTTGTCGTACGCGGGCAATCTGGTGCCGGGTGACCCCGGTGGGGTGCGCGATGCGTTCGTCCATGACCGGGTGACCGGGCAGACGACGAAAGTGTCGGTGAACGAGGCTGGCGTCGGCGGAAACGACGAAAGCACTGGCCTCAGGATTACCGCCGACGGCCGGTATGTGGCGTTCATATCGCTTGCGACCAACTTGGTGGCGGGTGACGGCAACGGAACGTTCGACGTGTTCGTGCGCGACTTGAAAGCCGGCCAAACGACACGGGTGTCGGTGGACTCGGCGGGGATCGAGGGAAACGACTCGAGCGTTGGCGTCGCGATCTCGGCGAACGGCCGTTACGTGGCGTTCGACTCACTTGCGAGCAACCTCGTGCTGGGTGACGTCAACGGGAACATCGACGTGTTCGTCCGCGACATGAAGTGAGCGCGCCGCTGCGCGGATCTCGCGGCCTCACGCAATCGTGAACCTCGATGGGTGGGAACGGCGAGACCGCCGTTCCCACAACGCGTCGTTCCCGTCGTGTCACCCGAGGTCGCGTCTCTCTTCGGCCACGTGATCGCGGAATCGTCCTTCGGGATTCACAGCGATCCCCCTTCGAGTGAGTGAAGTCACTGGCTCACTCGAAAAGGACGACTGCAATGAATCCGAGAGCCACGATCCTCCTCCTGGTCGCGACGCTTGCGACGGTCGATCTCGCGATGGCGAAGGGAAGCACGACGGCGTTCGGTCCGGGTGGCACGAAGGCCATCGCGATGCCGGGCGTGATCACGGTCCACGATGCGGGCGGGATGCAGATCGCGACGCTGCCTGCGCCGCGCCGCGTCGACGCGCTCGTGTTCGGGCACGGCCGGATGTACGTGCTCGAGGCAGGCAGCGGGATCATCGTCTGTTACCACCGTCCGGGGGACTGTTGGGGCATCGAAGTGCGCCGCGTCGCGCCGATCGCTGGCGCCCGTCATCTCGTTGCGACCTCGGATGGAAGGCTGATCGTGAGTTCGCGCACGGAGATCGTCGAACTCGACCGCGACGGCCGCGTCCTGCGCCGTGACCGAATTCCACTGGCCGAGAGTGAGCGTCGGCGTCCGTCGAGCGAGTTGGGCTCGGCGTCGAAGACGTGGGTGAAGTAGAAGCCGTGAAGAGGTTCGGCGAGCGCGTGTCCTGCCGAACGAGATGACCGCGGTGCCTGCCTCGGGCGCCGCGGTCTCTTTCATTTCTGGAGTCAACCCCTGGCCCGACTCCACGAGTCCCACGACGCGCGACCGGTCCCGACATCGGCGCCGCGCCAATACGCGTCGTCGTAGCCGCGCGTCGTGCCGGTCAATCGCAGCAGAGATCTCGCCGCGACCACGCGGACCTCCGGATCCGGATCGCCGAGCAGCTCGATCATCGCGGGCACGTACGCCGGCGAGGCGAGGTCGCACGCGATGCGCGCGGCCTCACGCCGGCGGTACGCATCGTCGTTCGATTGCGGCGATTGGACGAAGCGCGTCAGCGGCAACACGCAATGGTCGCCGAGCGAACGGATCTCCCACTCGTAGAGGTGCGCCATCTTCGTGCGCCCGAGCATCGCGAGCATCTCGTTGACGCGCGCGTCGAGTTCGTCGCTGCGATCGCCCTCGAGCACGAGCAGCTCGTGGACCCAATTGGTCAGGATCGCGAGGTCGTGGAGTTTCGTCGGTTCGCCGGGCAAACCGTCGAGCGCGCGGAGCCCGTAGCCGGCGCCGACCTCGGTCGAGCCGACGCGGACTCGGCCACTGAGGACGCGGACGTTCGTGACGCGCTTGCCGGCCTCGTCGCCGGCGCTGCCGTCCTTGTGTGCGACTTCGAAGTTCGTGCCGAGCGCCGCGACGTCGAGCCCGTCGCAGCGGACGACGAACGTCGTGTCGGACGGCGCGACGTCGGACAGCACGGCGCCGCGATCGAGCGAGCATGTCCGCGTGTCGTCGATCGTCAGCGTCGTGTTCGGTGCCAGGCGGAGGTTCGAGCCGTCCTCGAGCGCGACCGTGACCTTGCCGGCCGCGGTGCGCAGCGTCGCGCCGCGTTCGATCGGCGCTTGCGCCTCGAGGGGCGCGAACGTGCTCGCGCCGCGCGCGCGGGCTTCGAGCGGAGCGGTCGCGATCGTGACGCGCGCGAACGGCGCCGTCGTCGCCGTCGGCTCGTGGAACCACAACGCGCCGGCGACGAAGCCGAGCACGGCCGCGGCCGCGACCGCGAACAGCAGCGCGAGCGGAACGCGCGAGGTCGGCGTCGGCGTGACGCTCGACGACGACGGCTCCCACGTCGACGCGATGCCTTCGGCCGTCGCGACCAGCGGAGCGAACGCGCGATCGAGCGCGTCGCGCTGCGCGGTCAGTTCCTCGAATGCGGTGCGCGCCGCGGGATCGCGCTCCAGCAGGTGCTGGACGTCCGTCGCCGCGCGCTCGTCGAGCGCGCCGTCGAGGTACGCGTTCAGTCGTTCGAGCGTGCGTTCATCCATGGTCGGACATCCTGTTCTCGAGGCGCTCCCGCAGCGCTTGCCGAGCTTTCGTCAGCCGCGCGTTGATCGCGGCTTCACTGACGTGGAACAGCGCGGCGAGTTCGTGGTACGACCGGCCGCCGAAGTGGAACTGGACGAGCGTGTCCCGCAGCGGCTCCGGCAACGCCAGAACGGCCGCCAGCAGCGCATCGCGGTCGGTCGGCGGCTCGCCCGATTCGGTCGCGGGCTCGCGCGGTACGGCTTCGAGGCCGACTTCGGTCCGCGCCTTCGCGCGTCGCCAGTCCGACCACGTGCGCGCGGCGATCGACAGCAACCAGCCGGCGAAGCGATCGGCGTGCAGCAGCGTCGGCAGCTGACGGAACGCGCGAAGGTACGTCTCCTGCGT
>JAEUIB010000338.1 GCA_016795255.1 Planctomycetota bacterium | reverse complement strand
CCTGCAGTGCGGTCGCGGCGTGACGAGCGAGGCGGAGCGGCAGCGTCTCCAGTCCGTTGCGCGTCAGCCACGCGTCGAACGGTTTCTGGATCGCGCCGGTCGCCTTGCGGACGAAGCGCAGGCGCTCGAGCAGCGCATCGTCGCGCGACGTGATCGCGCCGCCGATCGCGACGCCGTGCCCCTCGCAGAACTTCGTCGTCGACAGCACGCACGCCGTCGCCCCGGCATCGAGGGGGCGGAGATCGCCGGTGAGGAACGTGTCGTCGACGACGAACGGCACGCCCGCCGCACGCGCGATCGCGGCGAGAGCCCGCAGATCGACGAGCTTCAGCGTCGGGTTGGCCGGCGTCTCGACGAACAGGCACGCCGTGTCGCAGGACAGCGCCGCGGCGACGGCCTTCGGATCCGACGCGTCGACGCTGCGCACGCGGATGCCGAACGGCACGAAGAACCGCTCGAGCAAGCGCGTCGTGCCGCCGTAGACGACGTCGCCGACGACGATCTCACTGCCTTGGCGCAGCAGCGCGAGGAACAGCGCGTGCTCGGCCGCGAGGCCGCTCGCGAACGCGACGGCGGGTGGGGCGGCCGCGAGCGCACCGAGCGCGATCTCGAGCGCGTCGACCGTCGGATTCGACGCCCGCGAATACGTGTGCGGGGCGCCGGCGCCGATTCCGTCGAGGCAGAACGTCGTGGACTGGACGAGCGGGGGGATCAGCGCGCCGGCGTCGAAGCCGGCCGCGGACGAAGCGAAGGAATGGGACGACATGCCGTGGACTCCACGGCATCGCGAGCGGATCCGTCCGAGTGGCGAGAACGCACCGACCACCGGCGCGAGCCTCGCTGCGTTTGCCGAACTCGACGCGAATCGTCGGTCGGCCACATCGGCGCTCCTTCACGGAGCTGGCCTCGGCACCGCGGTCCGTCGCAGGAGCGATCGGGCTCGGTTGCCGCCCGCAGCGCGAATCGCCGCGGGTCTCTTGATGCCGGGGCGAAACGTAGCCGCGGCCGTGCCGCCGTCAAGGGGCTCGTCGGTGGGTGCGTCGGCGGACGGAGGCTTCGCGGGTTCCTACCGCGTCGCAGCGTCAGGTCTTCGCGGCGACCGCGGCGGGCTTGAACGCCTGCTTCGCGTGCGCGAGCGCGTGATCGACCTTCTTCTCGATCTCGGGATCGAGCGGCAGGCCCTTCTGCTTGATCAGGAACGGCGCCAGCGGCTTCAGGCAGCTCGCGCACGTGTACCGCGCGTCCATGTCCTGCGGCGCGACTTCGAAGTTCGCGTAGCGCCGCACGAGCTGGTAGTCCGGCCCGTTCCAGATGTCGTTGATGTTCGTCGTCTCGGAGAACTTGCCGAGGTCGTAGCTCGGCTTCGTCGTGCCGTCGCAGCACGGCAGGATGCCGCCGTCCCAGTTGAAGTAGATCGAGTAGTACGGCCACGAGCAGCTCTCGACGTTGATGCGCGGCAGCTTCTTCGAAGCCGCCGGTGCGGGCGCAGCCGCCGCCGGTGCGGGAGCCTTCGGCGCCGCCGCGCCGTTCGCGGATCCGTTCGCCGCGGCGTTCGCCGGCGCGTTCGGGACCGGCTGGTAGTCGGACGCCTCGCCCTCGGCGCGCGGCTTCCACTCCTCTTTGAACTCGGGCGGGATGTTCGGATAGATGAACCGGACGAAGTCGACGCCGATGTCCTTCGCCATCGCCTTCGCGGTCTTCACTTCGTGCTGGTTGTGGCGGAACAGCAGGAACTGCCAGTCGATGAACGGCAGCTTCCGGCCCAGGCGCTTCTTCGCTTCGGCGAGCTTGCGCATGTTCTTCGTCACGCGCTCGAAGTTGCCGCCGACCATGTACTTCTCGTACGTCTCCTGGCTCGCGCCGTGGCACGACACGATCAGGTGTTCGATGCCCGACGTGACGACCTTCTCGGCCATCGCGTCGTCGAAGTCGCGCATCGACAGGTTCGACGAGATGCGCACGCCGACGTTCTTGTCGGCCGCGTAGCGCATCATCTCGTAGGCCTCGGGGAACAGCAGGGGTTCGCCCGAGCCGTACATGTTGACGTTGAACGCGTACGGGCCGAGCTGGTCGATCACGCGCTTGAAGAAGTCGGCCTTCATGCGGCCGAAGCCGCGCATGCCCTCGCCCTTGAACTGCGAGCGATCGCGATCGAGGCAGAACGGGCACTCGAGGTTGCAGATGTTCGTCGACTCGATCTTCAGCACGAACGGGAAGCCGTCGACGGTGATGTCGCCGCGTGCGCGGGCGCGCCAGACCTTGTACGCGTTCCACCACTTCTTCGGCGTGCCGTGCCGCAGCGCGGCGTACGCGTAGCGGCTCGCGATCTTCATCTGGGTCTTCATCGACCCGGTGGTCGCGAAAATGCGGTTCAGGGGGCCGCGCATGGTGCTGTCGTCCGTTCGAGCCGAAGTGAGGAATGGGTGGCGGGTTCGACCGTCGTCCGCGCGTTGCGTAGCACGGACTTCGGGCGAGAAAGGCCCGGAACTATAGCCCGGAATCGTCGCCGAGGCGGCCGGCACGTCGGTTCATTTCCGCCGGCCCGCGCCGCGGATCGTCGACGGTCCATCGCGACGGCGATCCGCCGCAAGCCACGGTCGGGACTGCGGATCCGGACGTCGCTCGCGGGAATCGCTAGCGCGGCGTCGGCGCTGTGAGCGCGAGCAGCGTGATCGTGATCCCCGGCGCCGGCGAGGTCCGCAGGATCTCGGTCGCGACGATGCCGAGCTTCGCGAGTGCCGACACGGCGGCGTCGACCGCGAAGTCCTGGCTGTCGATGACGAGGAAGTCGACGCTGCGCAGGAACGACAGGTCGCCGCCCGGCCGCAGCGCGGCGGCCCAATCCGGGACGACCTCTTCGATCGACCGCCCGAGCAGCTTCGCTTCGTGCTCGAGGTTCGGGCCACACAGGTACATGTGCGTCGTCGCGACCCGCGGCGCTGGCCGCGTCGAATGGTCGAGCATCGCGCGCGTCACTTCGCGGATCGGCCACGACTCGGGCGTGCTCGACTCGATCAGGAAGCGTTGGCGCGGCAGGTCGGTGATGAACCAGTCGACGCGCTGGACGATCGGGATCGGCCCGAGCGAGAACCCCGCGACGTCGCGCGACGGCGCGCGCAGCACGAGCACGAGCCCGAACGCCGCGCTGCACGCGGTGGCCGCGATTGCGGCCTTGCGCGGACTCGCGCGCTCGGTGTCGGCGATCGTCCGCGCGAGCATCAGCACGCCGAGCGGAACGTAGATGAGGACGTACTGGCTCTGCGCGGCCGTCTGCCCGTACGTCAGCACCGGGTAGCAGAGCGCGGCCGATGCGGCGAGCACGAGGCCGGCTTCACGCCGCCTGGGATCGCGAGCCTTCGTGCGCAGTCGCGCCGCCGTCACGAGTCCGGCCACGGCGACGAGCGTCGCGAGCGGTGCACCGAAGCCGTTCGCGAACAGATGACGCGGGTAGTAGCTCCAGCGCTCGAGGCTGAACTTGTCGGCCATCTGACGCATCGCGATCGAGTCGTCGGTGGCGCTCTTCGTGTACGTCATCAGCTTCGGGTACGCGAGCGCCTGCCACGGCGCGAGCAGCACGACGACGACGACCGTCGCGACGCCGAGGTTGCGCAGCGCACTCGCGCGCCGCGCGCGATCCCGCAGTCCGAAGAACGCCGCGGCCAGCGCCGCGCCGGCGAGGTACAGCGGCGCGATCACTTTGCACATCGTCGCGATGGCGGTCGCGACCGCGAACGCGACCGAGTTCCTGCGGCACGCGAAGCCACGGCTGCGCACGAGGAAGTCGAGCGCGAGCAGCGCGAACGCCTTCATCGGGAACTGTGGATAGAACGGGCGCTGGTACGCGACGACGACCGGGCAACACAACGTGACCGCCGCCACGCACCACGCGAACCGCGCCGAACCGAAGTTCCGCGCGAGCCGGTACGCGGCGAGCGTGAACACCAGCGAGAACGCGGCGATCGTGATCGCCATGTGGATCGGCTGCACGCCGACGTCGCTGCCGGCCGCCGCCAAACTCACGGCGGCGGGGAACAGGAACGTCCGGAACTCGGCCTGCGTGAAGCACGCCTTCGCCCACGCGACGACGCCGTCGTGCTGCAGCACGAGCAACAGGTCGAGCGCGCGCGCGCGGTAATACGCCTGCTCGATCGTCGGCGGCCGCGACAGGAACCCGTTCTCGCGCATCCAGATCGCAGTGAGCGCGGTCTGGACGATCAGCAACAGCGCGACCCATGGCCACGCCGGAAGTCCGAAGAAGCCGCGGCGCGACGGATCGTGCGAGTCGTTCAACGCGTCGTGTCGAGCGCCAGCAGCGCGTACGCGGTCGTCAGGACCTTGTTGCCTTCCATCCAGCGCGCCGAGCGCTGGTTGATCCAGAAGCCGTCGGTCGTCTGCAGCGCCAACACCGTGTCGGCGAGTTCACGCTTCCACGCGCGCGACTTGCCGGCGCCGTCGGTGATCGTGTCCTGGCCGTACGCCTCGAGCGCGCGCCCGAGCGTCACGTAGTAGTAGTAGAGGCCCTGGTACTCGGCGCCCTTGCCGGTCGTGAAGCCCGGGTTCACGTCGAGCGTGAAGTTCTTCTGGATCCAGCCGATCGCGGCCTGGACCTTCGCGTCCTTCGGATCGAGTCCGGCGAACAAGTACGACTTCAGCAGCGCGTACGTCATCGAGCCGTAGCTGCGCGGCACCACCGTGCCGTCCGGGTTCGTCTCGTCGCCGGCCTTCGAATCGCCCGGTCGATACTGCGCGCCGCCGTCGTCGCCGGGCACCGCGACCTTGCCGTCCGGTCGCGTGACGGGGATCGGGCCGGTCTCTTTCAAGTTCTGGCAGCGGCGCAGGAACTCGACCGCCTTCGTGTACGCCTCGCGGTCGGTCGGCACGCCGGCGGCGTGCAGCGCTTCGATCGCGAACTGGCTGTTCGAGAGGTCGGGGCGCTCCGCCGAGCCGTAGCCGAAGCCGCCGTAGTAGTTGTCCTCTTCCGACGAGTAGCCCTCGCCTTCGTCGAGCTGCGTCAACTCGAGGAACCCGACGGCCTTGTCGATGACGGCGCGGTAGTTCGCGTCCTTCGACGTCGCGAGCGCTTCGATCGCGACGCTCGTGATGTAGTTCTTCAAGCCGTGCTCGTAGATGCCGCCGTCTTCCTTCTGCAGCGACGCGAGCCACGCGAGGCCCTTCGCGACGTACTCCGGATGCGGGCGGCCGAGCGCGTCGCACGTCCGCATGACCGCCGTCAGCGTGATGCCGGTGACGCCGGCGTCCGAGTCGGCTTCGAAGCCGAAGCGGCCGTCCTTCTGCTGCGCGGCGAGGAACGCCAGCGCTTCGTCGAGGCGCGCGACGCGTTCGGCGTCGTCCTTCGGCAGCGCGCGGCGCGGTGCGTCGGGGATCGGCTTGTCGTCGGTCGCTGCCTTCGGCTTCGCCGCCGCTTCGCGTTCGACCGCGTCGATCACCGCGATCAGCACGTCCGCCATCTCGTGGGCGTTGGCGGCGGTGACCGGTTCTTTCGCCTGGGCCTCGAGCGCCGCGATGTCGTGCGGATCGGCGCTCGACCCGCCGAGCCCGCCGAGCGCGCGATCGACCGCCTGGTCGGCGTCGTTCTGGTCGAGCTTGCGCGTGGCCTCGGACTCGAGGAACGCCTTGGTCTTCGCCTTCGGCGCGTCGTAGTCGGCGGTCTTCGCGACGAGCTCGAGCGCCTTCGCCGCCTCCTTGGTGACGAGCACGCGCAGCGGA
>JAEUIB010000104.1 GCA_016795255.1 Planctomycetota bacterium | reverse complement strand
GCGATCCGCGACGCGGTGACGAAGGTCTGCTCCACGTACCTCGCGAAGGCCGTGCTGGTGAAGGAAGTGCCGGCGCAGCGGATGTGGGGAGCGACCGGCCTCGCGCGAGCGGCGCGGGCGTTCCACGACGAGAGCTTCGCCGCGGCGGCGTGCGAGGCGATCGCGCGCGTGCGAGCGCAATCGCATGCCGACGGCGGCATCCCGTACCTGCCCGAACCCGGCAAGAGCCGTGAACACGCGGGCCTCGCCGATCTGTCGGTCTTCTACCACTCGCGCCACGCGGGCTTCGCGTTCTACGTCGCGCGGATGTTGCGCGACTCCGGCGCGTTGCTCGGTCCGCAACTCGACGCGTGGCTGCGCGCGAGCGTCGACGTGACGACCGCGCTGTACGCGAACGACGGGATCAAGCCGCTCGCGATCGAAGCGAAGCAGTGGTACTGGGAATCGGACTACGAGGTCGTCAGCCACTCGTTCGACGTCCACGCGCTGATCGAAGCGAGCTTGCGCTACGGCGATCCGCGCTACGCGCAGTGGGCGGCGCTTGCGTTCCGCCGGCTGGTCGAGCACGTCGAAGCGGACGGTGGCGTGGTGTCGCATCGCGGGCGCGGCATCAACTTCCAGTGCCGTGATTTCTGGAACGGACACGTCGCGTGGATCGCGCGCGTCCACGAGCACCTCGCGGTCGAAGCCGAACCGCCGACTCCGATCGGCGTCCGCGCGTTCCCCGAGTCCGGGATCGTCCGCGTCGAGACCGCGGGGTACGCGGCGACGATCCGCGGCAGGAAGCAGCCGATCAACATCTCGTTCGGCGGCGCGGTCGGCGGCGGCACGCTGGTCACGTTCTCGCGCGGGGTCGGCGGTGGCGATCAGGTGCGCCAGCCGAAGTGGACGACGCTCGCGCCCGGCGCGTTCGAGCTCGTCGGGCGCGGCGGGCCGGGGTTGCTCGCGCGAGTGCGCGCGTTCGTGCGCGACGACGCGCACGACGTGAAGTTCCGGCTCTACGTCGCGAACATCGAGCGCAAGGCCGGGAACGTCGCGTTCGCGTGCGCCTATCCGTTCCGCCACGTGCTCGCGAAGCTCGTCGACGAGCTGCGGAACGCGCATGCGTCGCACTTCGACGTCGCCCCGGAACTCGTGGTCGAGCACGACGCGATCCGCGTGCGGTCGCGGTTCTGTCGACGGGACGGTTCAGCGCTGCCGGGTTGCGTGCTCGTGCGGCGCTACGAGGTCGGAGCGGACCGATTGACGGTGCACGACGAATTGCGCCTCGACGTCGCGGTCTCCCGCGTGCGGTTCCGCTTGGTGACCGGGGCGACGCTCGAGTCGGTCGAAGGCGAACGCTCGAGTCGCTCGGGCGACCTGGTGACGATCCGGCCAGCGAAGACTCCGAGCGTGATCCACCTGCGTTGGTCGCTGTGACCGCCGCGGGCGGCGGGGACTACGGAAGCTCCGGAGTCGTGCGGAAGAACGTCTTCTGGCCCTTCTGGCGGCGTTTCTCTTCCTGGCCTTCGTGCCAGCAGTCGAAGCAGCGCGGCTCGTAGTAGTTGCCGGCGCCGACCAGCAAGCGCTGCTGCGGGGCCTCCGGCAAGCGGAACGAGTAGTACGCGTCCTTCTTGCAGGCCGAGCACACGGCGGGGCATTTGACGATCTCTTCGGCCATGCCGAGGACTTCGCCGACGGCTTCCCAGACCTTGCCCTCCGAGTCCATGTCGAGCGTCGCGATGACGACCTTCTTGCGGCGCGCCTTCAGCTCGCGGACGCACGCCGCGATGCCGGGGATCATGAAGATCTCGTCGATGCCGACGACGTCGGCTTCGTCGGCGCGCTCGAGGATCTCGTCGGCCGATGCGACGGCGATCGCGGGGAACGTCGCTCCCGAGTGCGAGCGCAGCTCGTTGACTTCGCCTCGCGTGTTCGCGATCGGGTTGAACGCGAGCACGCCGACCTTCTGGATCCGGGCGCGCACGAGGCGCGTGATCAGTCCTTCGGTCTTTCCACCCCACATGGGTCCGCAGTAGACGAGCGGTGACAGCACGGCGGCACTCCGGATCAGGGCTGGGGGGCGGACTCTAGCGAACGGGGACAGTCCCCGGGACAGGTGCGGGGACAGACGCGGGGACAGTCC
>JAEUIB010000240.1 GCA_016795255.1 Planctomycetota bacterium | reverse complement strand
ACCGCTGGATCGCACCGAAATCCGGAACGCACGCCAGTCGCGGCGTGGATTCCGCGCATGGACTCGTGCCGCACATCCGCACCGTTCGCGTGCGTTGGAACGCCCTCCATGATCGCCCGCCTCCATCGCTCTTCGATCGCCCCCGCGTGGTCGAAGTCGTCCACGACACCGGCCCGGGGCAGCGCCCCGATCCAGCGTTCGATCCGCAAGACGAGCGGACGGAACACGAACGCGCTGCTCGTGCCCTCGGCGCTCCCCGTGAACCTGCCGCTCGGTTCCGCGAGACCCGGTCCGATCCCGACCATCGGCTGAGCACGAAGGCAGGTGCTGAATGGCCCGCGCTATGCTTGGCCCCTCGCGGATTCCTCCCCGATCTCGCTCGCCAGCCCCGGGGCGGCCGATCTCGCTGGGGGAACTGCCGGGAGACCATGGTCGATCTGACGCGCTTGCTGGTTGCAGCTCGAGACGGCGACGACGCGGCGTTGGACCGCTTCGTCGAGGCCGTCTACGACGAGCTGCGCTCGATGGCTCGCGATCAGATGCGCGGCGAGCGCCAGAACCACACGCTCGAGCCGACCGCCGTCGCGCACGAGGCGCTGCTGCGCTTGTTCCAGGACGGCAAGCTGCCGTTCGACAACCGGGGCCACTTCTTCTCCGCGGCGGCGCAGGCGCTGCGCCGGGTGCTCGTCGACCACGCGCGCAAGCGCTCGACGAACAAGCGAGCCCACGACCGCTCGACCGGCGAGGTCGAACTCGATGCCGTCGCGGGTCCGGCGCGCGACAAGCAGTTGATCGCGCTCGACGACGCGCTGACCGAACTCGCTCGGGTCGCACCGGACAAGGCGCGACTCGTCGAGCTGCGGTTCTTCGCGGGCTTGTCGGTCGAGGAGGCCGCGGCGGCGCTGGGCGTGTCCGAGAGCACGCCCGCGCGCGACTGGCGGATGGCCAGGGCTTGGTTGGAGGCTCGCGTCGGGGATGCGAGCCATGAACGCGGCTGATCGATTCGCCCGCATCGAGCGTTGGTTCCACGAAGCGTCCGCGTTGTCCGAAGGCGACCGCGACGTGTTCGTCCGTGAGCGTGTCGAGCCGGAGTTCCGCGAGGAATTGATCGCGCTGTTGCGCAGCGATTCCCGCGGCCAAGCGTTCGTCGACGATCCCGGCAACGCGCACGGCGGACTACGCAAGAAGGTCCCCGACCCGCTGTCCGGCGAACGCGTCGGCCCGTACCGACTCGTCGAGCGGATCGCCGAAGGCGGCATGGGCGTCGTCTACCTCGCGGCGCGCGAGGACGGCGCGTTCTCGCAGCAAGTCGCGATCAAGCTGATGCGCGGCGGCCTCGTCACCGAGCGGCAATTGCGTCGGTTCGAGTCGGAGCGCCGCCTGCTCGCGCGACTGGCGCACCCGAACATCGCGCGGCTGTTCGACGGCGGCACGACGCAGCGGGGCGCGCCGTACCTCGCGATGGAGTACATCCGCGGTCAGCCGATCGACGTCTACTGCGAGACCGCGAAGCTGACGATCGAGCAGCGCGTGAAGTTGTTCATCGGCGTCTGCGACGCGGTGCACTCCGCGCACCAGAACCTCGTGATCCACCGCGACCTCAAGCCGTCGAACGTGCTCGTCGACGAGCGCGGTCAGCCGAAGCTGCTCGACTTCGGCGTGGCGAAACTCGTCGCCGACGACGACACCGGCGAGCGCGCGACGGAGACGATCGCTCGCGTGTTCACGCCCGAGTACGCGAGCCCCGAACAGTTCTCGGGAGCTCCGCTGACGACGGCGACCGACGTCTACTCGCTCGGCGTGATGCTGCACGTGCTGCTCACCGGCGTGAAGCCGTTCGAGGTCGCGGGCCTGTCCGATCCGGCGTTCTCGCGCATCGTCTGCGAGCGCGAAGCGACACGGCCGAGCGCGCTCGTCGAGTCACGGACCGGCACGAAGCCGGGCGAGCCGAAGACCGAACGCGTCGTCCGCTTCGCCGAGCACCTCGGGACCACGCGCGATCGACTCGCGCGGAACTTGCGCGGCGATCTCGATCGCATCGTGCTGATGGCGCTGCGCAAAGAGCCGTCGCGCCGCTACGCGTCGGTCGAGCAGTTCGCGTCGGACCTGCGCCGCTGGCTGCTCGGATTGCCGGTGATCGCGCGTCCCGACACGTTCGGGTATCGCGCCGCGAAGTTCGTGCGCCGCAATTGGCTGGCCGTCGCGCTGTCGACGTTGATCCTGTTGTCGCTGACCGCGGGGCTGATCGTCGCGACGCGGCTGACGACGGTCGCGAAGCGGCAGACCACGATCGCGAAGCAACAGACCGAGCTCGCGCGGCAGCAACGCGGGATCGCGCAGCGACAGACCGAGGTCGCGGAAGAACAGAAGCGCCTCGCGGAGGAGCAGCGAACTCTCGCCGAAGAGCAACGCGACACCGTGCTCGCGGAGCGCGACCACGCGCGCATCGAAGCGACGTCCGGGACCGAGATCGCGAACGACCTGCTGACGGTGTTCTTCGGCGCGCGCAAATTCTCGGTCGCGGAGCGCGAGACCGCTCGCCGCAACGTGCTGCATCGCGCCGAGGTCGCGCGCCGGCGGTTCGCGGATCGCGACCATCTGCGGGCGAACATCCTCCACGCGCTCGGACGCGTCTGCGCGCAACTCGGATGCACGGACGACGCCGAAGCGCTGGTTCGCGAGGCTTACGACATCCGCGTGCGCCTGTTCGGCGAGAACAGCCTCGAGGTCGCCCTCAGTCTCGACGGACTCGGGCAGATCGCGTTCGACCGCGCGCGGTTCCAAGAAGCGCGCGAGCTGTTCGAGAAGGCGCTCGCGCTGCAGCGATCGCTGCCGGTCGACGTCCACACCGACGTGGCCCTCGTGCTGAACAACCTGGCCGCGACGATGAACCGCCTCGGTCACTCGAAGGAAGCGCGGGCGATGCACGAAGAGGCGCTCGCGCTGCGCATCGAGCGCTACGGCGAGCGCAGCATCGAGGTCGCGGAGTCGTGGAACAACCTCGCCGGTGTCGAATGGCGCGAAGGCGACTACGACGCCGCCGAGGAAGCGCTGCGTCGCGCGATCTCGATCCGCTCCGCGGTGCTCGGCGACGGAGCGCCCGAGACGTTGCAGAGCGAAGCGAACCTC
>JAEUIB010000187.1 GCA_016795255.1 Planctomycetota bacterium | reverse complement strand
AGTGCACTCTGGTCCGAGTCGCCGCGCTTCTCCATCCAGTCCCGCAGAGGCTCGAACAAGTCGACGCACAGGAAGTTCGTCGTGCGGATGCGGGCGAGCAGGGGCTCGTGAAGGTGCGTGAAGTGCTCGCGGCCGCCGTCGCCGGGATGCAGGAACGAGTCGTAGACGACGAACAGGACCGGCAGACCGAGCTGCCTCGCCTTCGCGTCGACGCGCCGGATCGCGTCGACGTGGCGTTCGTACCACGGGCCGTCGACGATGTAGTTCTCGAAGAGTCCGGTGTCCTCGCCCTTGAAGCGCAGGCGCTCGATCTCGCGCTCCCGCCGCGTCCTGACGAACACCTTCCACGCCGCGGAGTGGAGCACGTTGTCGCCGATCTCGGGCGCGAGCTGGACCGGCCCTGCGTCGAGGATCACGGGATACGCGTCGCGGTGGTCGTAGTGCCAGATCAGCAAGTCGGGCCCCCAGTCGACCACTTCGCGCAGGATCACGGAGGCCTGCTGCGTGCTGACGTACGTGGGCACCGAGTAGTTCTTCATCCAGACGTCGCGACCGACGAGCGCTTCGAGCTCGCGACAGAACAGAGCGCCCCAAACGCGATCGCCCGGCACGCCGAACTCGAAGGTGCTCGACCCGCCGACGAGCGCGACGCGCATGGCGCCGCGTGGCGGCTCGCCGTTCTCGGCGAGGAACCCGTCCGCGCCGATCCGCACCATGCGGCCTTTGAACATCAGCTCGTGGTTCGGACGCAATTCGTAGTACCGATCCACATCGGTACTCCAGCGCATCATTTCGTGCAGGTACGTGGGGTTCAACGCCGCGCGGATCGCGTCGGAGTCCCAGCGCTCGCGCGCGAAGACACGGACGGCGATCTCGGCACACGCCAAACCACCGACGAGCGCGCCGAGCGCGATCCATGCCCGCATGCGTTGGCGGCGAGACGTCACGCGGACCTCGGCGAGCGCGAGTCCGTCAAGAGCGCGGTCCGCGGGCTCACGAGACCCTCCCCGTTTGGCGACTCCGCCGTCGTCCACGCTCCACCCCTCGAACCCCGTTCCCGTTGTTGCGCCCCACCCGAGCCGTGAGGACGGGCCAACGCTGCCGGCCTCCCCAGACTCGTGCTTCACGCAGCGTGCTCCCCGCGATCTCCACGCGGGGCGTCCCGAGCTGGATGAATCCGGGAGCGTCGTACCTCAGCCGCCGGGGATCGTCCAGGCATCGACGACCGGCAGGCACGACGCGCTCGATGCGGTCAGCATCCCCAATCGCTAGAACGGCCGAGCGACGGCGCGACTCATCCGTATTCGATCCCGTCGTGCCGTGCCGACCGTTTCGCGACGAGAGGTTCCCTGCCGGGGGCGCCTCTCGAATACCGGGGGGTATCGCGTGGGCGTGTCCGTGCAATCCGCGGGCGAACTCCGTCGGAGTTCGCTCAAAGTCGGCTTCATCGCCGCATTGAGTTTCGTCGTCGTCGCGTGGTTCGTCGCGGGCGATTTCGGCCCGACGTGGGACTTCGTGTTCGGCGAGTACGCGCAAGGAGAGCGATACCTCGCGTACCTCCGCACGCTCGACCCCGTGCATCTCGACTTCACGAATCCCGCGGGACGGCCGGTGTTCGACGTTCCTCACCTCGATGATTCGACGGGATCGTTCCGCGCCCACGAGTGTCATCAGTTGCCCGGTTGGATGTCCGCGCTCGGGTGCGCGGTGCTGTACCGAGGGCTGGAGCTGGCCTCGTGCGTCGCGGCGCACCACGCGTGGGCCGTGCTCGCGTCCGCGATGCTCGTGTTCGTGCTGGCCTGGTTCGCGGTGCGCCAGTTCGATCGCACGACGGCGGTGTTCGCCGTCGCCGCGCTCGTGACGTCGCCGCGGTTCTTCGTCGACTCGATGACGAACATCAAAGACGGGCCCGAGTGCGCGCTGTTTTGCATCACGCTGCTCGTGTGGTTCGACCAGCGCGAGCGGCCGACGCTGCGCACGACGGTCTTCCTCGGCCTGCTGAACGGCATCGCGCTCGCGCAGAAGTTGAACGCGAGCTTCATCCCGATCCAGCTGCTCTTGATCGTCGGGCTGACCAACCTCCTCCGCAAAGTGCGTGGCGAGGCGCCGATTCCCGTGCCGTGGCGCTACGTGCCGGTCTACGGCATCGCCGCGCTCGTCGGATGGGTCGTGCCGTCGCCGATGTTCTGGCGCGATCCGCTGACGAACATCACGTACCACCTGCATTACTTCTGGAACGAAGCCGGACTGGATGTCGTGAAGGACCAGATCGGCGCGGCGTTCGCGGTCGCGGTGACGACGCCGCTGCCGGTGCTCGCGCTTGCGCTGGTCGGACTTTGGGTACTCCGCCGCCGCGGCGATGCGTTCGCGCTCGTGTTCGTCGGCGCGGTGTTCCCGATCGCGCGACATGAGATTCCCGGCGCCGTGAACTTCGACGGGATCCGTCACTTGCTCGAGTTCTTCCCGTTCGTCGCGCTCGCCGCCGGCGTCGGCGGAGCCGCGATCGTCGGCGGGCTCTCGCGGTCGCATCCGAAGCGGCGCGCGCTCGCGGCGGCTGCGACGTTCGCCGTCGCGTTCACGCCATCGGTCGTCGCCATCGCGCGGACGCATCCGAACGAGGTGTGTTGGTTCAACGAACTCGTCGGCGGGTTCGGCGGCGCGCAGCACCGCAAGATCGCCGGCGCGAGCGACTACTGGGCGAACTCGTACTGGCAGGCGATCGACTGGCTGAACGACCACGCGACGCCGAAGGCATGGGTCCTCACGTCCGTCGCGCCGCACGTGATGCAGGCTGCTGCACCGCTGAAGCTGCGCCCGGACCTTCGCCTCGTCGGGCGCGACCTGCCTCCGTGGGACG
>JAEUIB010000132.1 GCA_016795255.1 Planctomycetota bacterium | reverse complement strand
GTGGAAGCACCTCGACCATCACTTCAAGCAGTTCGGGGTGTAGTCAGCCCGCCGCTCATCGTGGCACCCCAACCTCACCCCACCACGAGGTTGACGTTCCTGCCCTTCACGACGATCACCTTGCGCACCGTCTTGCCGGCGATCGCGGCTTGGACTTTCTCGTCGGCGAGCGCGGCGGCCTCGTGCGCCTTTTCGTCGGCGTCCGCGGGCAGCACGATGCGCGCCTTGACCTTGCCGAGCACCTGGACCGCGATCTCAACCTCGGTGTCCTTGACCAGCGCCGGGTCGAACGTCGGCCAGCTCTGCGACGCCACGCATGGCGCGTGACCGAGCAGTTCCCACGCTTCTTCGGCGAGGTGCGGCGCGAACGGGGACAGCAGCTTCGCGAACGTCTCGAGCGTCTCGCGGTGCTGGACCTCGCGCGACGTCAGGTCGTTGACGAGCTCCATCATCTTCGCGATCGACGTGTTGAATTGGCTCAGCGTCTCGATGCCCTTGGTGACGCCTTGGATCGTCTTGTGCACGAGACGACGCTCGGCCTCCGGCGCCGGTGCGTCCGTGACGTCGCGCTGGAACACGTCCCACGCGCGCTCGAGGAAGCGCCGCACGCCGACGATGCCGCGCGTGTTCCACGGCTTCGCGGCTTCGAGCGGACCCATGAACATTTCGTACAAGCGCAACGAGTCCGCGCCGTGCTCGCGCACGACGTCGTCGGGGTTGACGACGTTGCCGCGCGACTTGCTCATCTTCTCGTTGTCCTCGCCGAGGATCAGGCCCTGGTTCACGAGCTTGCGGAACGGCTCCTTCGTCGACACCAGACCGAGGTCGAAGAACACCTTGTGCCAGAAGCGCGCGTACAGCAGGTGCAGCACCGCGTGCTCGGCGCCGCCGATGTAGAGATCGACCGGTAGCCAGTACGCGACCTTTTTCGGGTCGAACGGCGCGCTCGTGTTCTTCGGGTCGATGTAGCGCAGGTAGTACCAGCACGAGCCGGCCCAGTTCGGCATCGTGTTCGTGTCGCGTTGCGCGGCGCCGCCGCACTTCGGACACGTCGTCTTGACCCACTCGGTCGCGCGCGCGAGCGGCGGATCGCCGTGCTCGGTCGGGCGATAGTCCGGCACGTCCGGGAGCAGCACCGGCAATTGCGAGTCGGGCACCGGCTGCACCCCGCACGTCGCACAGCGCACGAGCGGGAACGGCTCGCCCCAATAACGCTGCCGCGAGAACAGCCAGTCGCGCAGCTTGTAGTTCACCGTGCCCTTGCCGATGCCCTTCGATTCGAGCCACGCGGTGACGCGCTGCTTGCACTCCGCGCTCTGCAAGTTCGAGAACTCGCCGGAGTTCACGCTGACGCCGTACTCGCAGTACGCGGCGCCGGGCAGCGTCGTCGCGCCGCTGGTCGGCTTCACGACCTCGACGATCGGCAAGCCGTACTTCGTCGCGAACGCGAAGTCGCGCTCGTCGTGTCCGGGCACGGCCATGATCGCGCCGGTGCCGTAGCTCGCGAGGATGTAGTCGCCGATCCACACCGGGATCGGCTTGCCGGTCGCGGGATTCGTCGCGAACGCGCCGGTGAACACCCCGGACTTGTCCTTCGCGAGATCGGTGCGGTCGAGGTCGGACTTCTTCGACGACTGTTCGACGTACGCGGTCACGGCCGCGCGCTGCGCGTCGGTCGTGATCGCCTTCACGAGCGGATGCTCGGGCGCGAGGACCATGTACGTCGCGCCGAACAGCGTGTCCGGCCGCGTCGTGAACACGCGGATCGAGCCGCCGCCCTGCGCCAACGCGAACTCGACCTCGGCGCCTTCGCTCTTGCCGATCCAATTGCGCTGCTGCGCTTTGATCGAATCGGTCCAGTCGAGCCCCTCGAGATCGTTCAGCAAGCGCTCGGCGTACGCGGTGATCTTCATCATCCACTGGCGCATCGGCTTGCGGATGACCGGGTGATTGCCGCGTTCGCTCTTGCCGTCGACGACTTCCTCGTTCGCCAGCACGGTGCCGAGCGCGGGGCACCAATTGACGGGCACTTCGGCTTCGTAGACGAGGCCCTTCTTCCAGATCTGCAGGAACAGCCACTGCGTCCAGCGCACGTACTCGGGATCGGTCGTCGAGATCTCGCGGTCCCAGTCGTACGAGAAGCCGAGCGCCTGGATCTGGCGCTTGAACGTCGCGATGTTCGCCGTCGTCGTGACGGCCGGATGCTGACCGGTCTGGATCGCGTACTGCTCGGCCGGCAAGCCGAACGCGTCCCAGCCCATCGGATGCAGCACGTTGACGCCCGTCATGCGCAGCCAGCGCGACCAGATGTCGGAGGCGGTGTAGCCCTCGGGGTGACCGACGTGGAGTCCGGCGCCGGACGGGTACGGGAACATGTCGAGCACGTAGGCCTTGCGCCCAGCCCCCTCGTCGCGCGCGCGGAACGTGCCGTGCTGCTGCCAAAGGCGCTGCCATTTCGGCTCGATCGTGGCGTGATCGAGCGGCTTGCGCTCCGCCTTGCTGACCATGACGTCGTCTCCAGGACCTCGGCTCGGGGTCCGCACGAGGTCGAAGTCGACCCCGCACGAAAAGCGCGGGAGTCTAGCAGCCGCTCGAGGATCCGAACCGGAGTCCCCGACGGGGGCCAGGCCACGAGTCCGCACGGACGCGCCGACACCGAACCGTCTTTTCCCCGTGACGAACCGCCGTCGCTCCGGATCGCATGGGCGCCCCGCTCCGATCCGGAGGTGTTCGATGGCTGTCCCTCGTTCCTGGACGTTCGCGTTCGGCGCTGTGCTCGTCGGCCTGGCGTCGTGGACGGCAGCGCCGGCCGCCTTCGCCGGCCACGACTTCAACGGCGATGGCTTCGACGATCTCGCGATCGGTGCGCCGGCCGAAGACCACGCGGGTCTCGACGACTGCGGCGCGATCACGATCCTCTACGGCTCGGCGAACGGCCTCGTCGCGGATTCGACGTCGCAGTGGTTCGTGCTCGACGACTTCCCGAACGTCACGACCGAGGCCGGCGCGTTCTTCGGCAGCACGCTCGCCGCGGGTGATTTCGACGGCGACGGGTTCGACGATCTCGCCGCCGCGGCCACGGGACTCACGCAAGGTGGTCTCGAGAACGCGGGCGCGGTGATCGTGCTGCGCGGCTCGGCGCAAGGCCTGCTCGCGAGCAGCGCGACGCTGTTCTCGCAAGCGACGCCGGGCATTCCGGACAAGCCCGAGGAGTCGTCGATGTTCCCGGGTTTCTCCAGCGAGCGCTTCGGCCAGACACTCGCGAGTGGCGACATCAACGGCGACGGTCGCGCCGACCTCGCGATCGGCGTCGACGAGTCGTTCACGAACTCCTCCGAACAAGCCGGCGCGGTCCACGTGCTGCTCGGGTCGAAGAAGGGCCTGCGCGGCAAGGGCAGCCGCTTCATCCATCTCGGCACCAAAGGCGTGCCGGGCCAGTCGTTCTTCTTCGCGCACTTCGCGTCGAACCTCGCGACCGGCGACGTGAACGGCGACGGCTTCGACGAGCTCTGCATCACGAGCTCGGTGCCGTACGACGTCGACACGTCGCTGACGGTGTTCGTGCTGCGCGGTTCGAAGAAAGGCGTGTCGACGAAGAAGGTCGCCGCGTTCCCGCCGGACGCCAACGGCTTCACGCTGAACGACACCAGCGGGTCGCCGCTCGCGCTCGAACTCGCCGACGTCGACGCCGATGGGTTCGCCGACGTCGCGATGGGCTGCTGGTTCGAGCGCGTGGACGGGCTCGTGGCCGCCGGCGTCCTCCGCACGCTGGAGGGCAGCGCGCTCGGGGTCGACCTTTCCACCGCGGACTCCATCGACCGAGGCAGTCCGGGCGTGCTCGGCTCGCCCGAGCAAAGCGCGTACTTCGGACTCGAACTCGCGCATGGCGACTTCGACGGCGACGGCTTCGCGGACACCGTGGTCGCCGCGCCGAACGCGACGGTCGGCACGGCCATCGTCGCCGGCGACCTCGCGGTGTTCCCCGGCAGCGCGAACGGCGTGTCGACGCAGTTCGACACGTACTGGTCGCAGGACGGGCTGAACATGCTCGAGGACGCCGAGGACGGCGACGGCTTCGGATCCGCGCTCGCGTGCGGGGACTTCGACGGCGATGGCGTCGACGACCTCGCGATCGGCGTCCCGCGCGAGGACGACGGTGCGACCGATCGCGCCGGCATGGTGCAGATCGTCTACGGCGCGCTCGGCGCGGGGCTCGACTCCGCGACCAACGTGATCTTCCGGCAGACGACGTCCGGTGTCCCCGACACCTCCGAAGCGAACGACGAGTTCGGCTCGGTCCTGGCGAAGTGACGGAGGCTCCGATGCAACGCACTCTTCGCTCGTCCTTCGTGTTCCTGACGTGCGCCGCATTCGCCGGCGCCGGCGACTTCAACGGCGACGGGTTCGACGATCTCGCGATCGGCAGTCCCGGCGAGGAAACGGCCGGGAACTACAAGTCGGGCTTCGTCCACGTCGTGTTCGGCTCCGCGAGCGGGCTCGACACGAGCTCGCTGGAGTTCCTGTCGGAAGCGAACCTCGCGTTCCCGGGCTTCCCGAGTTCGCGCTTCGGCGCGGCGTTGGCGTCGGGCGATTTCGACGGCGACGGCTTCGACGAACTCGCGATCGGCGCGCCGCAGTCGACGGTCGCGAACCTGTCGGCGGCCGGCGTGGTCTACGTCGTCGCCGGTTCCGCCACGGGACTCGACCTCGCGGATGTGCAAACCTGGTCGCAGAACTCGCCGGGCATCAAGGACAAGGTCGAGCTGAATCCGCAGTACATCGCCGCGTCGATCGAGCGCTTCGGCCACACGCT
>JAEUIB010000109.1 GCA_016795255.1 Planctomycetota bacterium | reverse complement strand
GCACGCGGTCCCCGGTCGACGCGGCCTTGCCGGCGAGCGGCAGTGTGAACGCCGGCAACACGAGCCCGGCCGCGAGCAGGATCAACAGCAGCCGATGGCCGACGACCGGGTCCTTGCGCGCGAGCAGGAGCACCGGCAGCGCCAGCAGGAACGCGACGCACAAGCCCAGCGAGTGGAGGACGAGGTGTTCGGCGAACATCAGTTCGCCTCCGGCGCGTCGTCGTCGACGAGCTGCGTCTCGATCTTCCGCTTCAGCTCTTCGAGTTCTTCGCGCGTCAGCCGGTCGTTGCCGACGAGTTGCAGCAGCAGCGGTTGGACGTCGCCCTGGAACAGCCGATCGACGAGGTCGCCGACCATCGACGTGGTGACTTGCTCGCGCGTCGCCTTGGCGAAGAACCGATGCGCCCGGCCGGCGCCGAGGCTCGAGCCGACGACGCCCTTGTCCTTCAGGATCGTCAGCATCGTCTGGACGGTGTTGTAGGCGAGCGGCTTCTTGCGCCCGTCGTTCAGGCGATCGACGACTTCGCGCACGGTCAGCGCGCCGTCCTTCGCGTCCCACACCACGTGCATGACCTCGAGTTCGAGGTTGGTCAGCAGAACGCGTTTCGTGCGCGACATCGCGATCCTCCACGGGGGGACGGCGGGGGGAAGGCCACCGGTCGACGACTCCTAGAACCTTAGGAGAGATGGTGCGGAGGGCAAGTTCCTTCTCCCAAACTTTTCGGAGTCGAGCCGCGCACTCATCACGCGGGATAGGATCCGCCGGTCGACCGGTCGCGGTCGGGGAAGCCTCATAGGAGACCGCCTTGCGGGCGATCGCGTCGATCGAGATTCGTCACCTCCGGACCTTCCTCGCGGTCGCGGAGACCGAGAACTTCACGCGTGCCGCGGAGCGCCTCGGCATCACGCAGCCGAGCATCTCGCAACAGATCAAGGAACTCGAGTCGGCGCTGAGTACCGCGCTGTTCGTCCGACACGGCCCTCGCGTGCGGTTGACCGACGTCGGCCGTACGTTCCGCGAGCGGGCCGCGCTCGTGGTCGGCAAGTTCTCCGAAGCCTGTCGCAGCGTCGCGGACGCCGAGAACCTGTTGTTCGGTCACCTCGATGTCGGCGTGATCCCCGCTTTGGCCGTCGCATGGATCCCGCCCGCACTCGAGAGAATGACGCAGGCGTACCCGGGGATCGTGGTTTCCGTGCACGAGCGTTCGTCGAGCGACATCGAGACCGAGGTCGAGTCCGGCCGCTACGAAGTCGGCGTCGGCATCCTGTCGCGTACGTCGCCCCGCCTGCGCTACGAGCGACTGCTGGACGACCGCATGTGCCTCGTCGTGCCGCCGACGCACGCACTGGCGACCAAGAGTTCGGTTCCGTTACGAGTCCTGGCGTCGGAGCGCGTCGCCTTGCTCTCTCCGAGCTTCCTTTGGCGCCACATGACCGACGAAGCGTTACGTCGTGCCAACGTGCGCGTCCGCATCGCCTACGAACTCGAGACGATCGACACGCTGATGCGGACGACGCTCCGCTGCAACACCCCGACTCTCGTGCCGAGCGTCGTCCTCGAAGGCCGTGAAGATCTCGATCTGGTCGCGGTCCCGGTGTCGAGCTGGACGCCCCGATTGGAACTGGGGTTGATGTGGCTCGAAGCGGCGCAGACCGCGCCAGCGGCGCGAGCGTTCGCGGACTTCATCCGCACGAACGTGATCGGGTCGCCGACGCGTCGCAAGAAGCCGGCGAAGTGATCAGCGCGCGGCGGCGGGGATGCCGGCCTCGGCGCGCTCGCGCTTGATCTTGTCGATCTCGGCGACGAGCGCGTCGACCATGTCGGCTTCCTTGACCTTCGCGACGGCGACACCCTTGCGATAGAGGATGCCCATACCGCCGCCGCCGGCGATGCCGATGTCGGCTTCGCTCGCTTCGCCGGGGCCGTTCACGATGCAGCCGAGCACGGCGATCTTGACCGGCAGCGTCTCGCCGCCGAGGCGCTTCTCGATGTCGTTCATCAGCTTCATCAAGTCGATGTCGATGCGCCCGCACGTGGGGCAGGCGATCAGCTCCGGCGACGTGACGCGCGCGCCCGTCGCCTTCAGGATGTCGAACGCGACCGGGATCTCTTCTTCGGGTTCGGCCGTCAGCGAGACGCGGATCGTGTCGCCGATCCCAGCGAGCAACAGCCAGCCGATGCCGATCGCCGACTTCACGCTGCCGTACTTCGGCAGGCCGGCTTCGGTGATGCCGAGATGGATCGGGAACTCCATCTTCGCGGCGAGCATGCGGTTCGCCTTGATGCAGGTCTTCACGTCCGTCGACTTGATGGAGACGATGACCTGGTCGAACGCCTCCTCGCGACACGTGTCGAGATGGCGCAGGGCCGAGTCGACCATCGCCTCGGGCGACGGCCAGCCGTACTTCTCGAGCAGGTCCTTCTCGATCGAGCCCGAGTTCACGCCGATACGGACCGCGACGCCCTTCTGCTTCGCGGCGCGCAGGACCTCGCGCACGCGTTGCTCGTCGCCGATGTTGCCCGGGTTGATGCGGACCTTGTCCGCGCCGTTCTCGATCGCGAGCAGCGCCATGCGGTAGTCGAAGTGGACGTCGGCGATCAGCGGCACCTTCGCGTGCTTCTTGAAGCCGACGAAGTTCGCGGCGGACTCGCGGTTCGGCACCGTGATGCGGATCAGTTCACAGCCGGCCTTCTCGAGTCGCTCGATCTGGCGCAGCGTCGCGTCGAGATCGGCCGTGTCGGTCGTCGTCATCGACTGCACCCGGATCGGATGGTCCGAGCCGATCGCGAGGCTTCCCACCTTCACGGAGTTGGTCTTGCGGCGGGGTTCGAGCGTGTCCATGGCGACGTCGGGTCCGGGGCGTTTGCGAAGTCGGGAAGGATAGCGCACGAACGGGTTCACCCGTCGGTCCGACACCCTCGGAAGACCCATGGCGTTCGGGGCACCAAGCTCCAAAAGGCGGGGTGTCGCCGGTCGCCCGACGGGGTCTAAATCGGAGTCCACGATTCTGTTATGCCGCGAGGCCGAGCGAGAAGTGCGCAGGCGAGGAGGATCGACGAGGCGACTCAATGGAAAGAGTCGGTGAGTCGATCCGACGAAGCATGCGCGCTTCGCAGCCGGCCGCAGCCATGACAGAATCGTGGACTCCGATTTAGGCTTCCCTGGGACGACTTCGGCGTCGCAGTCCGCCAGTCTCCTCGACCGGGGATTGAACGTCAGGATGCCCCGAAAGTCACGGTCCGAGTCGCCGTCGGTGACCTCGGGAACCGGGACTCGATCCGATGGCAGCCCGCGCCGCCTACTCCACCTCGACGACGACGGCGTTCGTGACGACGGCTTGATTCGGACTCGCGGGATCACGCAAGACGGCCTGCGCGGCGAACGTCGTTCCCGCGAGCGCGAGCGGCAGCGGGTACGCGATCGACGCTTCCCCGTTGCCGGGGCCGAAGCCCGACGTCGCGAAGGTCGCGACCTTCGTCACCGGGAAGTTCAGATCGAGCGCGCAACCGGTCTTGAACGGGATCGGCGTCACGCCGGTCGAGATCAGCAGGAAGCCGCGCGTGCCGCCGAGCGCGTCGTCGATCGTGAACTCCAGCGAGGATCCCGCCACGGGACAGCGTTGCACGGTCAGCAACGGCGCGATGCCTCCCGAACCGGCGCACGCGTTCGCGCTCGGCGCAGCGCCGCTCGCGCACGCGCGCCGAATCAGGAACGGTCGGTTCGAGAACGCGCGCGTCGCGACGAGGTCGATCCGGCCATCTCCGTCCGCTTCGCAGGGGACCACGTTCAAGGACCCGTACGCGACGGCCAACAACTGCGTGAGCTTGAACGAGAACGGACTCGTCTGGGTGAAGACTTGCAGATCCGACGAGGCGTCGAGAGCCACGACGTCGAGCTGGCCGTCCGCGTCGAAGTCCGCGAACCGCAGGAGCTCGGAGGAGCCCGGCAATCCGAGATCGATCGCGGTGGTGGCGAACGCGCCACCGCCGACTCCCGGCAGGACCATGATCTTGTTCGGATTGAAGCTGTCCACGAGGTCGACGTTCCCGTCCCCATCGAGGTCGACGACTTGCAACGCGTGGAGGGCGTTCGATGCAGAGCTCAGGACCTTCGTCGCTCCGAGCATCACGCCCGAACCAGCGTTCCGCAACATCGTGATGTCCGCGCCCGTGAGGTTGGTATCGACGACGAACAGATCCAGATCCCCGTCGTTGTCGGCGTCTGCGCTCGTGACTCCTTCCAACGTGGTGTCGAGCCCGGCGGTCGCGTGCACGAAGATCGGACTCGGCACGAGGCTGCCGCCCTGATTCCGCAGCTCGCGCAGCGTGTGCGGAACGACCGAACCAGGAACGTCCATCGACGAGGCCGTGACGAACGCATCGTCGTCCCCGTCCCCGTCGAAATCGCCCACGGTGAAGTCGACGCCGTTCGCGATCAGCCCGGGCGACGTCGCGGAAGCCAGCGTCGTCGGGCGCAGGATTCCGTGCTGGTTCATGGATACGGCGATCCCGTAGGGGGTCTTGCCACTCAGGTTGCCGGCGGCCAACGCGTCCAGCAATCCATCTTGATCGAGGTCGGCGAACCGGACCGTCGCGGTCGCGTGGGTCATCACGGTCGGCAACG
>JAEUIB010000020.1 GCA_016795255.1 Planctomycetota bacterium | reverse complement strand
AAGTCGCCGCCGAGGTCGAGGACGAAGCTCTCGCGGATGCGCTCCATCTGCTCGGGCCGCAGCGTGCGCTCGAACGCGAAGTCGGGCTTGCGCGACAGTTCGCCGCCGCCCCGCCCGCGGAACACGAGCAGCTTCAGCTCGAGGCGGACCGCCGCGAGATCGGTGATGCCGAGCGGCAGATCGACGAGGCGCGCGACGAGGTCTTGCAAGCCGTCGTGATCGACGTCGACGAGCGACCACTCGACGCCGCTCGCGTTCAGCTTGACGCGCGACTTCGCCTCCTTGGCGAACGCGCCGTCGGCCTCGCGCACGAACACGCTGACCACGTGGTCCCGTGACAGACCGTCGCCGTCCTCGCGCTCGACGAACAACTCGGACCGGCCGTCGCCGTCGAGGTCGACGAGCCGGATCCGCGCGTCCTCCGAATCGTCGAACTGGACCGCGATCTTCTTCGGCGTCGCGTCGAACGTGACGTTCTCGTGCTGCTCGAACACTTCGATCGTCGTCGCGTCGAAGCGCGGGATCGCGTCGACGCGGCCGTCGCCGTTCCAGTCGATCAGCGCCGGAACGCGCATCGCCTGCGAATGCTGGAGGTAGCGCAACTGCTCGAACCGCGGCACCGACGACGTCGCACCGCCGAACAAGCCCGTGACCGACGTGTCGATGCGGATGCCGGCGCGGCGGCCGAGCCGCCCCCGCGACCGCGCGCCGAACGAATCGTCGTCGGGCTGCGCCGGGATCGTGCCGATGCGCACGAAGCCCTGCCCGTCGGCCGACCGCGCCGCGCGGGGCGCGCGATACACGGCGACTTCGTACTTCGTGGTCACCAGCAGTTCGTCGATCCCGTCGCCGTCGAGGTCCTTCGTCAGCGACCAGCGCGGGACCTCGTCGGGATCGGCGAGGCCGGGGAACACGTCGAGTTCGATCTCACGCGTGAGGTTGCCCTTCAGCCCCGCCTTCGCCGTCGACACCGAATGGACGCCGCGCGCCGAGAACAGCAGGACTTCGAGGCCCGGATCCGGCCGCGCGTCGAACAAGCCGTAGGCGACGACGTCGGCCGGCAACGCCAACCGCCACGTCGGCGCATCGGGGAAACTGCCGTCCGTCGCGGCCGCGAAGTAGTTGAGGACGCGATCGTCCTCCTCGCGCGTGACGACGAACAGGTCGCCCAACGTGTCGTCGTTGATGTCCGGACACTCGTAGCTGACGACGCGGCCGGGGAACTCCAGGCGCGATTCGACGAACTCGGCGGCGACCAGCGCGGACACGAGCGCGCAACTCCATCCGATCACGGCGTCTCCTCGCTGAGATTGCCTTCGCCGGTCTGCCAACGGATCCACCGCAGGATGCGATGCCGCCGCGCTTCGCCTTGCCGGCGGTAGTCGTAGACCGCGATCAGCCACAGATCGACCAGCGCGAACTCGGTCGTGTCCGCCGTGAGGTCGCGGTCGTAGTGGAAGACGATCGGCAGCCCGAGACCCGTCAACACGCGCGGACGAGTGAGCAATTCGACGTCGACGACGTCGGGTTCGATGCCGAGTTCGCTCCGCACGCCCGGGACCGAAGGCGCCGCGGGCCGCTCGCGAAGCAACTGGACGGTTCGTCCAGGCTCCGCGGCTCGAAGTGCACGGACCAATTCGGACGCTGCGCGCACCGGCGCGCCGTCGATCGCTCGGATGACGTCACCGACCTGGATGCCCGCGTCGACGAACGGACTGCCGGGCAAGAGCTCGACCACCCGAGCGCCCGCGCCATCCCCGTGACGCTCCGCGATCGATTCGAGGACGACACGCGCGTGATCGCGCTCGGCGAACCGCGTGGGCTGCGGCAACTCCGCGCCGCCTTGCGACAACACGGCGACGCGGACCTCACTGATGGCGCCGGCGCGGTCCACGGCCATCGGAAGGACGACACCCGGCTTCGCCGCGTCGAGGATCGCCTGCCACTGATCGAGCGCGACCAGTGCGACACCGTCCACCTTCGTGACGAGATCCCCGCGCTTCAGGCCGGCGGCCTCGGCCGGCGAGCCCTTCTCGACGCGAGCGACGCGCAAGCCTTCTTCGATCGCGAGGTCGTCGATCGAGCCGCTGACGTTCTCCTCGAGCGACAAGCCGACGAACGCACTCGAGTCCGCGGCGGAATCGCTGGCGACGGCGTCCAGCGCCGCAGCGCGCGGCATCACGAGTTCCGTGGTCTCGCAGCACGCGCCGAGCGCGGTCACGAGCACACAGGCGAGCCCGATTCGCGGATTCATCGAAGCGCCCTCCTCAGGCCGGTCGCATGCGACACGCGACGATCGTCAGCAGCATCAGCACGAGCGCCTGAGCCGTCGGGATCGACCACGCGCGCCCGAACTCCTCGGCGTTCCACACGGCATCCGAATACGCGCGCGCGATGTCGGTGAGGCGACTCAACGTCGAGCCGTCGCCGAGGAACGGCACGTACGTGACGAACACGTACTTCGCCGCGTCCGGCATCAGCGCGCGCAGGACGTCGAACAGGATGAACGGGACCAGCGTGCCGCCGACCGCGCCGCCGGCCGAGTTCGCGAACGACGACACCGTGATGCCGTACACCGCGCACGTCAGCAGCCCCGGGATCACGCCGGCGACCCCTTTCGCGACGTCGACCCACAGCTCGTTCGCCGTGGCCATGACGTCGCCTTCCTCGACGATGTCCGTCAAGCCGTTGATGCCGTGCGCGAGGGCGGCCGCGACCGCGAGCAACGCGAGCAGCGCCGGCACCAACCACGAGATCACGCCCGCCACCCGCGCCAACACGACGAGGCTGCGCGGCGCCGCGACGTACCACTGGCCGAGCGTGCCGCTGTCGCGATCACGGACGAACGTCGTCGCGCCTTGCACCAACAACAGCAGCGCGAGCACGGCCGCCCCCGCGCGCAACCCGTCGGCCAACGGACCGAACCCGTTCACCGCGTCGACCGCGGATGCCTGGGCTCCCGCCGCGAGCTTCTGCGCTTGCTCGACGCGCTCCCCGATCCGTCCGCCGACGATGCGCAACGCGGCGACGACGGCCGGCACGGTGACCAACGTCCACGTCGATCGCGCGAACCACGTCCGAGCGACCTCCGCACGCAGCGGGGCGAGCCACGAGGTCATGCCGCCACCTCGTCGGTCGTCACGCGCGTGAACAGCTCGTCGAGCGACGCGCGCTCGGGTCTGAGCAGGACGACTCCGACGCCGCGCGCGACGAGTTGTGCGTTCAATCGATCCGGGACGTCGGACGTCAAGCGGACGCGGAACAGCGCCGTCGTCCGGAAGTCGAGACCGGGCGCCAGGCGTTCCCGTTCCCCGACCGCGATCTCCGCGTGGGAGGCGACGGCCTCGACCCCTTCGAACACCGCCTTCGCGTCGCCGCGCACGGCGACGAGGTATCCCGGCTGTCCGCTCTTGCCCGTCAGCAGTTCGGTCACGGTGCCGTCCAACACGACCCGACCGCGATGCAGCAACGCGATGCGATCCGCGATGCGCTCGACGTGATCGAGTTGGTGACTCGACAACAGGACGGTGGACCCGCGCGCGCGTTGCTCGACCAGCACGTCGAGCACTCCATGCACCGCTCCCGGGTCCAAGTGCGTCAGCGGCTCGTCGAGGACGAGCAATTCGGGTTCGAGCAACAGCGCCCGCGCGAGCGCGAGCCGTTGCCGCTCCCCTTGCGACAACTTCGCGACGCGCCGGTCGGCGAGGCGGGCCAAGTCGAGGCGATCGAGGACCGCATCCGGCCGCACGGCCGACTTGCCGTACCGCAGCGCGTGGATCCGCAGGTTCTGGCGCACCGACAGATCGGCGTCGAGCCCCGGCCGATGCAGGGCGACACCGACGCGACCCGACAGCGAGGCGACGCGCTCCGGGGCACAGCCCAACAGGCGGACGTAC
>JAEUIB010000006.1 GCA_016795255.1 Planctomycetota bacterium | reverse complement strand
GACGCCCCCGGGGATGAGCACCCGACGATCGCGCCGACGCACAACGACGACCAGACAGTCACGGCGCGGGTTCGCATCCACGGAATCCTAGCAGCCTGTTGAAAAAGTCTGCCGGCACTCGACCGGCTGCGAACGAGCAAGGCGTCGTTGCGCCTCCGCACCGTATCTCTCCGTCGATACGCCTCGTCGGCGCGCCTCGCCCTGCTCGTTCTCGCTCGCCCGACTGCTCGGCAGACTTTTTCAACAGGCTGCTAGTAAGGCTTCGCGGATTCCGAGCCGCTGCGGCGGAATCGCGCCCCGTCTTGGGACGAGACGGTTCGGCAGAACGGACACGACGGGGTCGGCTCCTGTCGGCCAGATCGCGTCACGTTCGCCTCAAGTTCCGCGACCGCACGCGTCGAAGGGAAGAGTCCAGTGGTCCGAACTCTCGTCGAGTGCGGGAACGATCGCGCGTGCGAACGACCTGCGCTCCCGTCACCAGGAGGTTTCCCGTGCGTCATCGTTCGTTCCTCGCCAAGGGCTTCACGCTCGTCGAATTGCTGATCGTCGTCGTCGTTCTCGGCATCCTCGCGGGCATCGTGTTGCCGGCGTTCAATTCGTCCACGGACGACGCGAAGTCGTCGGCGGCGCAGCAGAACCTCGCGGCGATCCGCAGCGCGATCGACCTCTACAAGGTCCAGCACAACGACACCTTCCCGGGCTACCCGGTCGGTGGCGGCACCCCGACGGAGACGCTGTTCGTCGACCAACTGTCGAAGGTGACCAAGAAGGATGGCACCTCGGCGGCTCTCGGCACGTCCGGCTACCCGTTCGGCCCGTACCTGAAGACCGGCCTCCCGGCCAATCCGTTCAACGCCCTGTCGACGATCCAGATCATCGCGGACGGCGCGGCGATGCCGACGTCCGGCGACGACTCGCACGGCTGGGTCTACAAGCCGCAGACCGGTGAGCTGAAGTGCGACTCGTCGGCGACGACGAGCGACGGCAAGTCGGTCTACGGGATGTGACGGAGCGCGGAGTCGTGCCCATCGGAGCGAGGGCGGGGCGCCACGCGCGCGAGCGCGGGATCTTCACGTTCGTGGAGATCATGCTCGCGACGCTCGTCCTCGCACTGGCGGCCACGGCGACCGCGTACTGGGTCGAGAGCGTGAACGAGTTGAACACCGGAGCGGACGAAGCCGTCATCGGCAACGCGCTGGTGAAGACGATGGAGGAGATCCTGGCGCCGCTGCCCTTCCGTGAACCGGGAGGCACGACGTTCGGTCCGGAGCCCGGCGAGTCGCTCGCGACCTACGACGACCTCGACGACTTCTACCGCAGCGCGTTCAAGCCGCCGCTGAACAAGGATCGAGGCGTCCAGTCCGACTACGGCACGTGGTCGGTCAGCGTCGAGGTGGCGGAGGTCGATCCGACCACGCTGCTGCCGGCGACCGACACCGACATGCTGCGGATCAAAGTCAGCGCGAAGCGCAACGAGCGAGTGATCACCGAGGCCTACTGGCTGCGCGCGCGCGCGGCCCTCGAGTGATCGCGACCTGCCGAGGACGAGCCATGTCGACCCCGATGGAATCGCGCCGAGCCCACCACGGAATCGCCGTCGTCGCGACGTGCGTCGCGTTCGTCGCGGGGATCGTCGCGTCGTCGAGCGGCTGGCACGGAGTCGCGCGAGTCGCGTTGGCGCAGCCGCAGGCGCCGGGCGACGAGAAGCCGAAATCGGCCGCCGTGCGCAAAGCCGTGGACGGCGGGCTCAACCCCGCCGAACAGCGCGCGGAGATGATCCGACTGCTGCGTTCGATCGATCGCAGGTTGGAGACCATCGCGACCATCGCGGAGACGACGAAGTGATCGCGTGACCCACGTGGTCTGGAGTGCATCGTGAGTTGGCAGAGGCGCAGCCCGATCGGGATCGACGTCGCGCACGACGTGACTCGTCTGCTCCAGTTGGAGAGCGACGGTCAAGACGTGCGTGTCGCCGCATTCGCCGAAGTCCGCGCGCCGCAGCCGCCGACGACTCCGGGCGCCACGCCGGAATCCGCGACCAGCGCGTTCGCCGATCCGGCCTACGCGGAAGCGGTTCGCCGCGCGCTGCAAGAGCGCGGCTTCCGCGGCAAGCGCGCGACGATCGGCCTGCCGCAGAGCTTGCTGATCGAGCGTCACGTCAAGGTCGACAGCCTCGAGCCCGACGCGCTGCGCGATGCGCTGCTGTACGAGCTCGAAGATGCGTTCCCCGGGGACGCGCCGCTGATCCAGTACCTCGAAGTCGGCGACGTCATGGACCGCGGCGAGCGGCGACACGAACTGGTGTTGCTGGCCGCCGCGCTGAGTCCCGTCCGTGACGTCGTGACGTTCGTCGAGCGCTGCGGCCTCGAGCCGGGCGCGGTCGACGTCGAAGGCGTCGCGCTGCCGCGCGCGATGCTGCGCCGCCGCCGGCGCTCGAGCGACGCCGAACAACACGTCGGCATCATCCACATCTCCGAACACTCGACGCTGCTGACCGTCTGCGGCGGCGGACGCACGCTGTTCATGAAGGCGCTGCCTCTCGGCACCGCGCAATTCGTCGGCGCCGCCGCGCAGCGGCTCGACCTGACGCGCGACGAGGTCCTCGCGGCCGGACGTGATCCGGAGCAGGAAGCCGAACTCGCGCCGGGCATCGTCGCCGCACTGCGCCTGCCGCTCGATTCGCTGGCGATGGAGCTGTCGGCGTGCCTGCGCTACCACGCGGCGTCGCGACGATCGCAGGCCGGGATCGAGCTGTTCGTGACCGGAACCGGCGCGCAAGTGCCCGGGCTCGCGGACGCGCTCGCGGCCGCGCTCGAATCGAAGGTCACACGGGCCGATCCGTTCGCCCCGGCGTTCGCGGCGCTGCCGAAGCAAGGCGCTCCACGCGACGCGTTCGCGTTCGGGGTCGCGCTCGGACTCGCGCTGCGCGACGCCGACGACATCGTCAGCTTCGGTGTCGTCGACTTCCTTCCGCCCGACTACCGCGATCTGCGCGCGCGTCGGCGCACGCGATTGGCGGCGCTCGGACTCGCGGGCCTGCTCGCGCTCGGGCTGTGCACCGCGACGCTCGCGCTGAAGGAGAAGCAGCGTGACCTGACGACCGAACTCGCCGCCGTGCGCGCGGAGTTCGACCGGTCGCGTTCGCGCATCGCCGAGGTCGATCACCTCGAACAGAACAAGTTGATGCTCGAGCAGCGGATGCTCGTGCTGAAGGACGTGCTCGCTCGCGCGCGCGGCGGGGCGCAGTTGCGAGCGATCGTCAACGCGTGTCCGCGCGGCATCGCGCTGAACAAGGTCGTCATCCAGCGCGACGAGGCCGGCGTCAAACCGGAGTTCGCGATCGCGATCGACGGCCTCGGCGTCGACCAGCCGACCGTGTACGCGTTCCTCGGCCGCCTGCAGCAGGACGAACTGCTGTCGCGCGTGCTGCTCGAGAAGTGCGAGAACGTCGCCGACGGCGACTCGCACCAACAGTTCACGATCGTCGCGCGCGCCGCCGGTGCCGCCAAGGAACCGACCGCGGAGGCGCCATGAAGCTGCGACCCACGGATGCGTTGACGCTCGGCGTGATCCTCGTCGGCGCCGTCGCTTGGGGAGTCCTCGGCGTGCGGCCGATCGCGGAACGCATCGCGAGCCTCGAACGCGAGCGCGACGCGACGCGACTGTCGATCGCGCGCGGTGACGACTTCGTCCGCGGACTCGACGATCTGCAGACGTACCTGACCGAGTTCGAGCAGGCGCTCGCCGACCTCGACCGCTTGGTTCCGGAACGCGTCGACGCGACCGCGCGTCTGAACGAGATCAACGCGGTCGCGATGCGCTGCGGTCTGCGGCCGTCGATGGTGCGTCCGGACCAGCCGCAACCGCGCGGCGCGATCATCGCGCATCCGATCACGGTGCGCGTGTCCGGCGACTACGAACACCTGCTGCGCTTCATCTTCGACGTCGAATCGCTGCCCCGACACACGCGCGTGACGCGCCTCGACGTCGAGGCCGAGCCGCTCGGCGCGGGCTCCGTCCTCGCGCAGCTCGAACTGACCGCGTACTCGATCGATTCCGCGGCCGGAGGTGGCTCGTGAGTTCGATGAAGGACCGCCTCCTCGCCGACGTGAAGGCGAGCCCGGTGAAGGCCGCGATGCTCGGCATCGGTCTGCTCGTCGCCGTCGTCGTCTGGGGGCCGCGACTGCGCGCGTCGATGGCGACCGGAGCCACGGCGGTCACGACGACCGCCCCCGAAACCGGCGACGCGTCGCTGCGCGATCCCGACGCGATCCGTGCCGCGTTCATCCACGTTTCGCAGGAAGCGCGACTGCTGCGCCGCTACGCCGACGCGCAGGATCCGGGCGCCGTCGCGAACGATCCGTTCGTCCGTGCCGGGAACGTCTCGCCGAGCCGCATCGAGCCGCCGGTCGTCGTCGCGGAACCCGAGCCGGTCCCCGCGGCCGACGACGAAACGAAGAAGGCGGAAGCCGCCGCCGCTGCCGCGCTGCACCTGTCGGGAAGCGCGATGTTCGGTCGCACGCGGATGGCGATCCTCAACGGCGAACTCGTCCGCGTCGGCGACCGCATCGGCGGGTTCACGGTCGTCGAGATCGGCGAACGCAGCGCCCGCATTCGAGGCGAACACGACACCTACGCGTTGGTGATCCCGACCGAGGAGAAGAAGTCATGAGAGGTGTCCTGCTCGCCCTTGCCTGCGTGCTCGCGGCACCGTCGGCGCTCGCCGACGAACCCGCCGGCCCCGCGGTCTCCACCGACGAAACGGTCACGCTGAACCTCGACGGCGTGCCGCTGGCGAAGGTGCTCGAGATGTTCGCCGTGGAGCACCACCTGAACGTGGTCGCCGGCAGCGACGTCACCGGCACCGTGACCGTGAACCTCTATCGCGTGCCGGCCGAGGACGCACTGCGCAAAGTGCTCGAGGTCAACGGCTACGGCTTCGTGCGCGACGGGTCGTTCTACGTCGTGCGCAAGCTCGACGCGATGACGCAGGACTCCGACGATCCGGTGCAGACCGCCGTCGTGTGGCTCGACTACGTGCCGGCCGACGAAGCGCTGAAGCTGGTGCTGCCGCTGAAGTCCGAGACCGGAGTCTTCACCGCCGGGACCCGCGCGAGTCAGGGACTGTCGTCGGACGGCAACGACGCGGGCGGCAACTCGCCGGCCGCCGGTGAAGTGATCGTGCTGAAGGACCGTGCGAGCGTCGTCACGCACGTGCGCGAAGTGCTCGAGGAACTCGATCGCAAGCCGCGCCAAGTCCGCATCGAAGCGACGATCCTCGAAGTGAAGCTGACGGAC
>JAEUIB010000897.1 GCA_016795255.1 Planctomycetota bacterium | reverse complement strand
CGCGAGCGCGACGGACGGCGCGAACACGCAGCACGACGTGGTTCTTGCCCGGGACGAGGTCGTCGCTTGGTCGCCGCGGCTGAACGCGGAGCCGAACATCACCGGGCTCGCGCTCGACGAGGCAGGGAACGCGCTCGTCGGCTTCCGCGCCGTGGTCGTGGACGCAGACGGTCGTTCGGCGTTCGGAGTCGTGGGTGCGGACGGGCGGTTCACCGTCGCGATCGCGATCTCCGGACGGGGGATCGCGTGGCTGCACGGGCCGGCCGACGGCTACCCCGGCACGTTGACGCATCGATTGCTGCCGGTCCCGCGCGGCGAAGAGCTCGTGCTGCGCGCATCCGAGTCGCGCCGGCCGAGCGCCGTCTTGCGGGCACGCGTGTTCGACGAGGACGGCTCGACGGTGACGAAGCTCCGAGCGACGTCGGCCGCCGACGGCACGATCGTGCGCGGCGAACTCGGCGTCGATGGCTTCACGTCGTTCCCGCCGTTGCCGCCCGGCGACTACTACCTGACCCTTGCCGGAGACGTCGGTACGCGGCTGATCCATGGACCCATCACGCTGGGCGCCGAAGCACGCGTCTCCCTCGACGACGTGCGCGTGCCCGCGTCGGGGCACGTTCGCGTGCGGATCGATCCTGCGTCCGACGGGCCTCGCGCCCGCACTTCGTGCCGGCTGACGACGGCGGACGGCACGTTCGTCGCGACGTACTTCGTCCTCGAGCACGGCGAGGCCGAGTCGCTTCCGGTCCCGGCCGGGCGCTACGTGTGCGATTTCTCCGGGCCGGAGTTCGAACCGGTCGTCGTCGACGTCCTGCCGCATGCGACCGTCGACGTGATCCTGCGTGCGGAGCGGCTGCGACCGGCGATGCTCGCGATCCGGAATGCCGAGCTCTGTGGAGACCTGCGACTCCACGTGCGATGGACGCGCGAGTCGGCCTCTCCCGCGGCCGCGGACGATCGACGCCAAATGCTGCGCGTCGCGAGCAGCGTGGACGGCGTCGTCAGCCAGCGCGCGTTCTTGCGCCCCGGCTCGTACCGCGTGGACGTGCGATCGTGCGAGGGCCTCCGAGGTTCGGCGACCGTCGAGGTGACGGACACGGGCCCGGAGCCGATCGTCGACATCGTGCTCGAGTGACGGAAATCTGCGCCGCCCCTGCAACTGCCTCGATCGCCACGGCAAGAACTTGAACTTCGAGCTTCAGTGCTCTCCCCGAAACGAGGACACCACCACCATGAATGCGTTCTTGCGTCTTTCGATCGTCGCCGCGACCGCGGCTCTCGCCGGGACTTCGGCCGATGCCCAACTCCAGTGGAGACTGCGGGAGACGACCACCGCTCCGGCTGCCCGCTACGGCCACGCGATGACCCGCGTCCATCCGTCGTACCAGGCGTACTTGTTCGGTGGTCGCGACGGCGCCGCGGCGTTCGGCGACACGTGGCGCTGGAATGGACAGAGCTGGACCCTGCGGGCGACCACGGGCCCGGCCGCCCGCCACGACCACGCGCTGGCCTCCTATCACTTCGAGGACGACAGCATTGTGCTGTTCGGCGGCCGCGACGCGTCCGGCGCATTGCTCGGTGATACGTGGCTGTGGAACGGTTCGAGCTGGAGTCAGGCCCCGACCGGCGCGGCTCCGAGCCCGCGCGCAGGCCACGCGATCGCGAAGGACGAATGGGAGATCAAGACGGTCGTGTTGTTCGGCGGTCGCACCGCGCAGGGGCTGTCGAACGAGACGTGGCGCTTCGTGAACGGCCAATGGTCGCAGGTTCCCGTCGTCGGCCCGCAGCCGCCCGCACGCGAAGGGCACGCGTTGACGCGCCTCTCCGGCTCCACGCATCTGTTGCTCGTCGGCGGTCGGGACGACTCCGGCGTGCGCTCCGACGTGTGGGAGTTCGACGGGACGAAGTGGACGCCGTTCGGCGAACTCGCCTCGCCACGCGCGGACGCGGCCATCGTGTTCGAGGACATGTGGCGCGGCCGCGCGCTGTCGTTCGGCGGCGATAGCGGCGAAGCGAATGGCGCGATGGGGGACACGCAGGAGCTCCTGTGGAACACCTCCTGGGTCACGCACGACACGATCGGCGCGCCGCAGGCCCGCACCGATGCGGCGATCGCCCTCGGTTCCGGTGGCGCGAACGCCGAGTACGTGATGTTCGGCGGGCGCGCGAGCAACGGCGCGGCTCTGGGTGACACGTTCACGCTGGAGCCCGTCACGACGCCGTCGATGGAACTCGTCGGTCACGGTTGCGGGACCGGTGCGTGGGGATTCGACGGCGCGAACCTCCTGGCGTCGACGCCGCTGCTCGGCTCGGAGTTCTCGCTCCAAGCGTTCGTCGGGACCATGACCCCTGGCTTGTTCGTGATCGGCCCCGAACTCGCGCCGGCCGCACCGGGGACCTGTGGTCTCCAGGTCAATCCGGTCGTCCTGCTGCCGGCGACGCCCGTCGCTCTGGTGCCGGAGCTCTTGATCGCGGAGCTGACCGCGCCGCTCCCGTTCGCCCCGGCGTTCAACGGCACGGCCGTGTCCATCCAGGTCTT
>JAEUIB010000884.1 GCA_016795255.1 Planctomycetota bacterium | reverse complement strand
CTCGAGCGCGGTGCCCGGACCGAACAGCCGGCCGATGCCGAGCTTCTCGAGTTCGGCGAGATCGTCGTCGGGAATGATGCCGCCGCCGGTGATGAGGATGTGGCCCGCGCCCTTCTGGTCGAGCAGTCGCTTCACCTTCGGCAACAGCGTCATGTGCGCGCCGGACAGGATCGACAACCCGACGACGTCGGCGTCTTCCTGGACCGCCGCCTCGGCGATCATCTCCGCGGTCTGGTGGAGACCGGTGTAGATCACTTCCATGCCGGCGTCGCGCAGGCCGGCCGCGACGACCTTGGCGCCGCGGTCGTGACCGTCCAGGCCGGGCTTCGCGACCAGTACGCGGATCTTGTCCATCGAGTCCATCGAGCGTTCCTCGTTCCGTGGCCGCTTCGTTCAGAACATCGGCGGTTCGTGGTACTCGCCGAACTCCGCCTTCAACGTGCGGATCATCTCGCCGAGCGTGCAGTACGCGAGCGCGCCGTCGACGAGCTTCGGCATCAGGTTGTCGCCCGAGCGCGCGGCGTGCTGGATCGCCGCCAGCGCGGCCTTCACCTTCGCGTCGTCGCGCGTGCGCTTCAGTTCCTTCAGTCGCGCGACCTGTTCGGTCTCGGACTTGGGGTCGACGCGCAGGATCTCGAGCTTCTCGTCGTCGTGGTCGACGTACTCGTTGACGCCGACCGTGATGCGCGCCTTGCTGTCGTGGTCCTGCTGCGCCTTGTACGCCGAGCGCTGGATCTCGCGCTGGAACCAGCCGTTCTCGATGCCGCGGATCACGCCGCCCATCGCGTCGATCTTGCGGAAGATCTCCTCGGCCTCGGCTTCCATGCGATCGGTCAGCGCTTCGACGAAATACGACCCGGCCAGCGGATCGGCGACGTTCGCGACGCCGGTCTCGTGCGCGAGGATCTGTTGCGTCCGCAACGCGATCTTCACGGCCTTCTCGGTCGGCAGCGCCAGCGTCTCGTCCATCGAGTTCGTGTGCAGCGACTGCGTGCCGCCGAGCACCGCGGACAGCGCCTGGTACGCCGTGCGGACGATGTTGTTCTCGGGCTGCTGCGCCGTCAGCGACACGCCCGCCGTCTGCGTGTGGAAGCGCAGCAGCATCGAGCGCGGGTTCTTTGCGCCGTAGCGCTCCTTCAGCCGCTTCGCCCAGATGCGTCGCGCGGCGCGGTACTTCGCGATCTCCTCGAAGAAGTCGAGGTGCGCGTTGAAGAAGAACGACAACCGCGGCGCGAACGAGTCGACGTCGATGCCGCGCTGCTGACCGAGCTCGACGTACGTGAAGCCGTTCGCCAGCGTGAACGCGAGCTCCTGGACCGCGGTCGAGCCGGCCTCGCGGATGTGGTACCCCGAGATCGAGATCGTGTTCCACTGCTGCACGTTCGTCGCGCAGTACTGGATCACGTCGCCGACGACGCGCATCGACGGCTGCGGCGGGAAGCACCACGACTTCTGCGCCATGTACTCCTTGAGGACGTCGTTCTGCGTCGTGCCGCGCAACTTGTCGAGCGGCACGCCCTGCTTGATGCCGACCGCGAGGTAGAACGCGAGCAGCACCGACGCCGGGCCGTTGATCGTCATCGACGTCGAGACCTGATCGAGCGGGATGCCCTTGAACAGCGTCTCCATGTCGGCGAGCGACGCGATCGCGACGCCGCAGCGACCGACCTCGCCTTCGCTCATCGGATCGTCGGAGTCGTAACCGGTGATCGTCGGGAAGTCGAACGCGACCGACAGGCCGGTCTGGCCGTTCTTCAGCAGGTAATGGAAGCGCTGGTTCGTCTCGCGCGCGGTGCCGAAGCCCGCGAACTGGCGCATCGTCCAGGTCTTGCCGCGGTACATCGTGCGATGGATGCCGCGCGTGAACGGGTATTCGCCGGGGACGCCGAGGTCGCGCGTCTCGTCCAAGTGCGCGACGTCCGAGCCGTCGTAGTACGGCTTCAGTTCGAGGCCGGACATCGACTTCACCGCGCTCTCGCGGCCATGCAGTGCGTCCGACTTCGGATCGCTCGTCGTCGACGTTGGTTTCGGCGTCACGGCTTCCTCGCTTCCTTGCCCGACAATCCCAGCTCCAGCAGCAGCTCACGCGCGACCGCGTACGGCGAGCGTGGTGTCGAGGACTGAAGCGCCTCCTCGATCCGTCGTTCCATGCCCTTGCCCGCGAACGAACGCTCGCGCAAGGCCTGCTCGAGCAGTCGCCGCACCTTCTCGGCCGCGCGCGCCGCGCGTCGCGTCGCGAGGCGACCGCTCGCGGCCGAACGCGCCTTGTGCTCGTCGATCCGGCGCGCGAGCTCGTCGATCCCCTCCCCGTTCATCGCGACGGTTTGGACGATCGCCGGCTTCTCTTCGGCGTCGGCGCGCAGTTGGAGGACCTCCTCCAGCTCGGCGACGACGCGCTCGACACCGGGTCGGTCGGCCTTGTTCACGACGAACAGGTCGGCGACCTCCATGAGCCCGGCTTTCATCGCCTGGACCGCGTCGCCGGTGCCGGGGACGAGCACCACGACCGTGGTGTCGGCGGCTCGCGCGACGTCGATCTCGGATTGGCCGACGCCCACGGTTTCGATGAGGACGCGATCGTACCCGACGGCATCGAACACGTCCGCTACGTCCTCCGACGTGCGGGCGAGGCCGCCGAACCAGCCGCGGCTCGCCATCGAGCGCACGAAGCAACCGGGATCGAGCGTCAGTCGGTTCATCCGCACTCGGTCGCCGAGCAACGCGCCGCCGGTGAACGGGCTGGTCGGGTCGACGCAGATCACGGCGACGCTTTCGGCGCGCTTGCGCAACTCGAGGGCGTAACCCTCGACCAGCGTGCTCTTGCCGGCGCCGGGCGGTCCGGTGAAGCCGATGCGATGGGCGTGCCCCATGCGGGCGTGGATCGTCGGGTGCAGGTCGGCGAACTCGTCGCCGCCGCGTTCCGCGAGCGTGAGCAGGCGCGCGAGGGCGACCCGGTCTCCGGATCGCGCCCGCTGTTCCCAGCCTTCGGCTCGCGCGCTCGAGGACGTCACGCCGAATCGATCTCCGTCACGTCGCCGACAGCACGTGCTTCGCGATCACGAGATGCTGGATCTCGGTCGTGCCTTCGTAGATCTCCGTGATCCGCGCGTCGCGCATGTAGCGCTCGACCGGGAAGTCGGTCGTGTAGCCGGCGCCGCCGTGGATCTGGACGGCTTCTTCGGCGCAGCGATTCGCCATCACCGACGCCTGCATCTTCGCCATCGATGCCGCGACCGAGCACGGCTCGCCGCGATCGCGCAGCCACGCGGCGCGGCGCACCAACAGGCGCGCCGAGTCGATCGACGTCGCCATCTCGGCGAGCTTCCACTGGATCGCCTGGAAGTCGGCGATCGGCCGATTGAACTGATGACGCTGCTTCGCGTACTTCAGCGACGCTTCGAGGCAGCCCTGCGCGATGCCGATCGCCTGCGACGCGATGCCGATGCGGCCGCCGTCGAGCGTGTCCATCGCGACCGAGAAGCCCTTGCCGATTTCGCCGAGCACGTTGCAGGCCGGCACGACGCACTGGTCGAGCACCAGTTCCGTCGTCGACGACGAGCGGATGCCGAGCTTCTCCTCGGTCTTGCCCGGGCGGATGCCGGGCATCGTCTTCTCGACGACGAACGCCGTGATGCCCTTGTGCTTCTTCGACGGATCGTCGAGCGACGTGCGCGCGAACACGACGAACACGTCGGCGTACGCACCGTTCGTGATCCACATCTTCACGCCGTTCAGCACGTAGTCGTCGCCGCGCTTCTCGGCCTTCGTCGCCTGGTTCGCGGCGTCGGAGCCGGCCTGGGCTTCGGTCAGCGCGTAGGCGCCGAGCCACTCGCCGGCCGCGAGCTTCGGCAGGTACTTGCGCTTCAGCGCGTCCGAGCCGAAGCGCAGGATCGGCGTCGCCACCAGCGAGTTGTGCACCGACAGCGTCACACCGAGCGACGCGTCGACGCGCGACACTTCCTCGGTGACGATCGAGCCGCCGAGGTTGCCGAGCGACGAACCGCCCCACTCCTCGGGGACCGACGCGCCCATCAGCCCGAGACGGGCCGCGCTCCGCACGAGTTCGAGCGGGAACTCGTGAGCGTGATCCCGTTCGGCCGCGCGCGGCGCGACCTCGTCGTCGGCGAATTTGCGCACCGTCTGCTGCAGCAGCACCAGGTCTTCGGGAAGGTTGAAGTCCATCGCGTCGGGCTCCGATGCGTCTTCGTTGCGTTCAGGTCGTGGCGTAGACGTGGAAACCGCGGCCGGTCTTGTTGCCGAGATGGCCCGCGGCCACCATGCGGCGCAGCAGCGGACACGGGCGGTACTTCGGGTCGCCGAGTTCCTTGTGCAGGACCTCGAGGATCGACAGGCAGACGTCGAGGCCGATGAAGTCGGCGAGACGCAACGGCCCCATCGGGTGGTTCATGCCGAGCTTCATGATCTCGTCGATCGCTTCGGCCGTCGCGACGCCTTCCATCAGCGCGAACATCGCCTCGTTCAGCATCGGCATCAGGATGCGGTTCGCGACGAAGCCCGGGTAGTCGTTCGCCATGACCGGCGTCTTGCCGAGCTTCTTCGTCGCTTCGACGATCAGGTTCAGCGTGTCGGCCGACGTGTCGAGACCCTTGATGATCTCGACCAGCGTCATCAGCGGCACCGGGTTCATGAAGTGCATGCCGATGACGCGGTCCGCGCGCTTCGTCGCGGCGCCGATCTTCGTGATCGAGATCGACGACGTGTTCGACGCGAGGATGCCTTCCGGCTTGACGATCCGATCGAGCTCCTGGAACACGCGCGTCTTGACCTCGAGCTGTTCCGTCACGGCTTCGATCACCAGGTCGCAGTGCGCGACGTCGACGAGCTTCGTCGAACCCTTGAGTCGAGCGAGCACGCCGTCGACCGTCTGCGGTGCGAGCTTGCCCTTCGACTCGAGGCGCTCGAGGCTCTTCTTCACCATCGCGAGGCCGCGCTGCAGGAGATCCTCCTTCAGTTCGACCAACGTGACCTGGTGGCCGGTCGAAGCGAAGACCTGAGCGATCCCGTTGCCCATCGTGCCCGCGCCGATGACGCCGATCTGATTCATGGCTTTCCTGCGTGTGAGGCTCGAGGGAGTCGAGCGGGTTCCGTTGCAACGCCGAGCGGCCGCTCGCGCGGCCGCTGGTCCGAAGTCTTCGATTCAGGCGATGCGCTCGACGGCCATCGCGACCGCGTTACCGCCGCCGAGACACAGGCTCGCGAGTCCGAGTCGTTCGTTCTTCTGCTCCATCGCGTGCAGCAGCGTGACGAGCACGCGGCAGCCCGATGCTCCGATCGGGTGACCGAGCGCGACCGCGCCGCCGTTCACGTTGACGCGCGCCGGGTCGAAGCCGCATTCGCGCGTCACCGCGAGCGCTTGGACCGAGAACGCTTCGTTCAGTTCGACGACGCCGTACGCGTCGGCCTTCAGGCCGAGCTTGCCGTTCAGGTTCTTCACGGCCTCGACCGGCGCCATCATGACCCACTCCGGCGCCATGCCGCCGGTCGCGTAGCCGAGGATGCGCGCGAGCGGCTTCAGGCCGCGACGCTGCGCTTCCTTCGCTTCCATGACGACCACGGCCGCCGCGCCGTCGTTGATCGTCGACGCGTTGCCCGGCGTCACGGTGCCGTCCTTCTTGAAGGCCGGGCGCAGCTTCGCGAGCGCTTCGGCCGTCGACTCGGCGCGCGGCCCCTCGTCGTCCTTGACGAGGATCGGCTCGCCCTTCTTCTGCGGCACGGCGACCGGCGTGATCTCTTTCGTGAACTTGCCGGCCTTCATCGCCGCGACGGCCTTGCTCTGCGAGTTCGCGGCGAACTGGTCCTGCGCCTCGCGACCGATCTCGTAGCGGCTGGCGACGTTCTCGGCCGTGATGCCCATGTGGTAGTCGTTGTAGATGTCCCACAGACCGTCGTGGACCATCGCGTCGAGCAGTTGCGTGTGACCGAGGCGCGCGCCGTTGCGGCCCGACGGCAGCAGGTACGGCGCGTTGCTCATCGACTCCATGCCGCCGGCGACGAGGCACTTGGCGTCGCCCGCGCGGATCGCCTGCGCGGCGAGCATCACCGACTTCAGACCCGAGCCGCACACCTTGTTGATCGTGACCGAGCCGATCGCGTCCGGCAGGCCGGCGCCGCGGGCCGCCTGGCGCGCAGGGTTCTGGCCGAGGCCGGCTTGCAGCACGCTGCCGAAGATGACTTCTTCGATGTCGGTTCCCGCCAGGCCCGCGCGGGCGACGGCGTCCTTGATCGCGATGGCGCCCAGTTCGGGCGCACGCATCGACGCGAACGCACCTTGGAACTTGCCGATCGGGGTCCGGCACGCGCTGACGATGACGGCTTCCAACATGGCGGTCTCCCGGGGGCGGTCAAAGGTGGAGGATGTTAGCGCACCTTCAAGTGCTTCCCAACTGCGGCGGTTGGTCGCTCGATGTGTCGTCCGGGCAGCCCGTTGGGGCCGTCCCCCTCACGGCGACGCGTCGGCCGACGTGCCCGAGCCCGCGGACGACTGCGCCGCCACCCTCCGCTCGGCCAGCACGTCCCGATAGATCTGCTCGACCCGGGGAACGCGAACCGCGAGGGTCATGCGCTCGAGCACGCGTTGGCGCCCCGCGCCGCCGAGGCGGGTACGCATCGCCGGATCGGCCAGCAACCGCTCGATGGCGGCCGCCATCGCGTCCGGCTTGCGGCGCGGCACGAGGATGCCGGTGACGCCGTCCTCGACGAGTTCGGGGTTGCCGTCCGTCCGGGTGCAGACGACCGCCTTCGCCATCGCGAGCGCCTCGCGGACCGTCCCGGTCAACCCTTCGTCCCCCACCGACGCGTTGACGACGACGTCCGCCGCCGCCAGCAACTCGGGCACGTCGGAACGCCAACCGAGGAAGCGCAGTCGGTCGCCGCAACGCTCGGCTCCGAGCCGTTCGTACTCGGCACGGCGGGCGGACTTCGCGTCGCCGGCGTGCAGCGCGACGACGTTTCGATGGTTCGCCATGACGCGCGCGAACGCGTCGATGTAGGTCGCCGGGTCCTTGCGCGGATTCAATTCGCCGAGGGCGAGCATCACGAACTGGTCGTCGCCGATGCCGAGCGCCCGGCGGGCCGCGGCGCGGTCGACGCGCGACGGATCGAATCGCTCGACGTCGAACGAGCCGTAGACGACCTCGACCTTCGCCGCGTCGACGTTCTGCTCGACGAGCGAGTCCTTGACCGCCTTCGCGACCGCGATGATCCGATGCACGCACGGCGAGCGGTGCGCGACCGCGATCACGACGTGACGGAAGCGGCGCGTCGTCCCGCGTTGCGAGATCAGCGCCGGCGGTTCCTTGCCGGCGGTCGCGGCGAGCACGTAGAGCAGCGCTCGATCGCGATGGACGTGGATCACGTCGTGCTGGATCGAACGCAGCACCGACCGCATGCGCATCACGCTGCGCGGGGACATCCACACGCGCTGCGGCGCTCCCATCGGCAAGAACCGCATGTCCAGGCCGGCGTCGATCCAAGGCTGGAACGTCGCGTGCGCGGCGCGATGACGCGTCCTGCTGTTCGCGAACACGATGACCTGGTGTCCGGCGCGCTGTTGCTCGCGCGCGAGCAGCAGCGCTTGGATCGCTCCGCCCCGCGTCGCGTCCGTGTGGCTGAGCACGTGGACGATCCGCAGGCGCGGCGCCTCCGCGCTCGCCGTGTGGTTCGGCGTCGAGCGCCCGAACGCGCGCTTCGCGACGAACTCGGCGACACGACTGCGCCGCGAGACGACGACGCGCACGAGACCGAACGCCGCGATCGCGAACGACAGCGTCGCCATCGCGACCGTCAGGTGCTGTGCGTTCGACAGCGCATCCGGGATCTCCGAGTCCGCGACGCGCGCGCGGCCGGCGACGCGAGTCGACAGCGCATGCAGCTCGGCCGCGCACGCGTCGATCTGCGCCGACACCGCCGTCGCATCGCGCACCGAGACCGCGACGTCGCCGCCCGGCGCGTCGATCTGCGCGATGACCTGGCGCACCGAGTCCTCCGCGACGTCGACGAGGCTCTTCAGCGCGATGCTCTCGTCTTCGTGCAGCATGTCCTCGAGCTGCAGCTCCGCGAGGCGGTCGTTCTGCCGGTCGAGCGCTTCCAGCCGGTCCGCGAGCTCGCGCGCCAACGCGCGCCGATCCGCTTCCGTCGACGGCAGCAGCGTCGAGATCACCGCGGTCCGCAGGTCGAGCAGCGACTGCAGCATGTCCTCGGCGCGATCGAGTCCGACGACGCCTTCGTCGAGGATCAGGTCGATCTCGCTCTGCGCCTTCTCGACCTCGCGGACGCTGAAGTACGCGAGCCCGCCGAACGCGAGCACGAGCATGAACGCGAACAGGCGGGAACGGATCGAAGTCAGGTCGACCATGGCGGCACTCCGACGACCGGGGCTGCAGATGGTGGCGAAGACCTCCGGCCGCTGCAACCCGCCGCTCCTGGACATTCGGCCGCGCCCCGAACCATGGGTCAGCCCGGCAACGCCTCGAGCTCCTGCCAACGGGCGTACCCGGTCTCGATCTGGCGCGTCAGCTCGGCGACTCGCGCCGCATCGGCCGCGATCGCGGCCTTGTCGCGCGAAAAGTAGCCGGGCTTCGCCATCTCGGCGTGGATCGCCTCGCGCTCGCTCTCCCATTGCTCGAGGCGCGCCGGCAGTTGCGACAGTTCCTTCGACTCGGCGAACGTCCGCTTGCGCGCCTTCTGCAAGACGACGCGCTCGGCCGGCCGCGGCGGAGCCGGTTCCGCGCGCGACGGCGACGCGACCGGCGGCGCCTTGCGCTGGTTCAGCCAATCGTCGTAGCCGCCGACGAACTCGCCGATCGTGCCGTCCCCTTCCATCACGAGCGTGCTGGTGACGACGCGGTTCAGGAACTCGCGGTCGTGACTGACGAGCAGGATCGTGCCCGGATAGTCGATCAGCAGGTCTTCGAGCACTTCGACGGTCTCGGCATCGAGGTCGTTCGTCGGTTCGTCGAGCACCAGCACGTTCGACGGCCGCGTGAACAGCCGAGCGAGCAACAGGCGGTTGCGTTCACCGCCGGACAGATCGCGCACCGAGCCGCGCACTTGTTCCGGCCGGAACAGGAAGTCGCCGAGGAAGCCGACGATGTGGCGCTTGCGACCGCCGATGTCGACGTGTTCGAGCGGCGTGACGTTCTGCGCGACCGTCTTGGTCTCGTCGAGTTCGCGATGCAACTGGTCGAAGTACGCGACCTCGAGCCGCACGCCGTGGCGCACGGTGCCGGTCGTCGGCTGCAGTTCACCGAGCAGCAGCCGCAGCAGCGTGGTCTTGCCGACGCCGTTCTTGCCGATGACGCCGATCTTGTCGTTGCGTTGGATCAGCGTGTCGAACCCGGAGAACAGCGGCGGCGCGTCGCCGTAGCGGAAGCCGACGTTCTTGCATTCGACGACGAGGTCGCCCGAGCGTTCGGCGTGCGCGACGTCGATCTTCGCGCTGCCGAGCACGGCCTTGCGCTGGCGTCGCTGCTCGCGCAATCCCTCGAGCGCACGCACGCGGGCCGCCGCGCGCGTCCGGCGCGCCTTGACGCCCTGCTTCGCCCACGCCTCTTCCTTCTCGAGCAGACGGTCGGCGTGTTCGTTCGCCAGCGCTTCGGCCTCGAGGTCGGCCTCGCGGCGCCCGACGAACGCGTCGTAGCCGCACTCGTAGCTCTTCACGCTGCCGCGATCGAGCGACCACACGCGCGTCGCGAGCCGGCGCAGGAACGCGCGGTCGTGCGTGACGAACAACAAGCCCGAACGGACGCGCAGCAGCACGTCCTCGAGCGCTTCGATCGCCTCGACGTCGAGGTGGTTCGTCGGTTCGTCGAGCACCAACAAGTCCGGCGCGGCGACGAGCGCGCGCGCGAGCAGCACGCGTCGCCGGCGACCGACCGACAGCGTCGCCCACTCCGCGTCGGGCTCGACGCGGACGAGATCGAGCACGCGCTCGATGTCCGATTCGCACGCGAACCCGCCCGCTTCCTCGATCTCGTGATGCAGGCGATCGATCTCCTCGAGCTGGCGCGCCGTCGGATGCGCCGGCAGATCGTGCGTCAGCCGGTGGTAGCGCGCGAGTTCGTCGCCGTGGGGCAACCCGAGCGCCACCACGTCGCGCGCCGGGCCTTCGACGTCGTGCGGCAAGCGCTGGCTCAACTCCGCGATCGACAGTCCCGAACGCCGCGCGATGACGCCGGCCGTCGGCGTCAGTCGGCCGAGCACGAGGCCGAGCAGCGTCGACTTGCCGGTGCCGTTGCGGCCGAGCAGACCGACGCGCTCGCCGGGCTCGATGCCGACGCTCACGTGGGACAAGAGCGGCGGGCCGCCGTAGCCGAAGTCGACGTCTTTGAACGAGATCAGGGTCATGGAACCGCGCAGGTTACCGCGCTATGCCGGTTCCGGCGTCGGCGCAAACTTCGGATCGGGACGAACCAACCCGGCGAAGCCGCGTACTGAACCCGTATCCTTTGACCGCCACCGTCCGCACGAGTCCATCGAGGTC
>JAEUIB010000075.1 GCA_016795255.1 Planctomycetota bacterium | reverse complement strand
CTGTCTCGCGAAGTGCGGACGCCCGTGCTCCGTGTCCGAGATCGCGGAGTGCTGCTCCGTGGACCTCTCGGTCGTCTCGCGGCACCTCGCGCTGCTCGCGCGGGCCGGCGTGCTCGAGGCGACGAAGTCCGGGCGGAACGTCTCGTACGCGGTGCAGTTCGGACACGTCGCGGCCCACCTGCGCGCTCTCGCCGATGCGATCGACTCGTGCTGCCCGCAGTCCTCGTGCGACGACGGAACGGAGCCGTGCTGTGGCAACGACTGACCAACGCCTGCGCGTGCTGTTCCTCTGCACCGGCAACTCGTGCCGCAGCCAGATGGCCGAGGGCTTCGCCCGCGCGTTGAAGTCCGACTCGGTCGAGGCGCACTCGGCCGGCACCGATCCGCACGGGATGAACGCGCGCGCCGTCCGCGCGATGGCCGAAGTCGGCATCGACCTGTCGACGCATCACTCGAAGCACGTCGACTCGCTGCGGGACGTCCGCTTCGACGTCGTCGTGACCGTTTGCGACTCCGCTCACGAAGCGTGCCCGACGTTCCCCGGCGCGCGCGTCGTCCACGTCGGATTCGACGATCCGCCGCGCCTCGCGCAGTCGGCACGCACCGACGACGAAGCGATGCCGCATTACCGCCGCGTGCGCGACCAGATCCGCGCCTTCGTCGAAACGCTCCCGCATTCCTTGACCGACCGTTGATGTCCGAAACCACGAAGGTGACGTCATGAACCTCGACAAGCCGAAGACCCCGTCCGACTCGAACGCGTGCTGCTCGCCGTCGAGCGGATGCTGCGACGAGACGCCGAACCCGCAAGCCGACGCCGTGCACGATCGCGTACGCGCCGGTTACGCGGAGATCGCGCGCAGCGGGTCGTGGGGAGCGGCGAAAGAGGCCGCGTCGAGCGGATGCTGCGGACCGTCGTCGAGCTCGGGCGGCGGGTGCTGCGGACCGACGACGCTGACGCCCGAGCAGCTCACCGCGGCGATCGGCTACTCCGCACACGATCTGGTCGCGACGCCCGATGCGGCCAACATGGGCCTTTCGTGCGGCAATCCGACGGCGCTCGCCGCGCTCGTGCCGGGCGAGACGGTGCTCGACCTCGGTGCGGGCGGCGGACTCGATTGTTTCGTCGCCGGACCGCGCGTCGGCGCGAACGGTCGCGTGATCGGCGTCGACATGACGCCCGAGATGGTCAGCAAGGCGCGCAAGAACCTCGCGATGTACCGCGCCCAATCGGGCCTCGACAACGTCGAGTTCCGGCTCGGCGAGATCGAACACCTGCCGGTCGCGAACGAGCGCGTCGACGTCGTGCTGTCGAACTGCGTGCTGAACCTCTCCCCGGACAAGCCGCGCGTGTGGCGCGAGATCGCGCGCGTGCTGAGGCCGGGCGGCCGCGTCGCGGTCTCCGACATCGCGCTGTTGCGACCGCTGCCCGAAGCCATCGCCGCCGACCTCGAAGCACTCGTCGGCTGCGTCGCCGGCGCCGCGCTCGTCGCGGACATCGACGCGTCGATCCGCGCGGCCGGCCTCGTCGACGTCGTGCTGACGAAGAAGTCCGCGTACATCGACGCGATGACGAACGCGGACGATCCGCTCTACGCGAAGATCGTGGCGCACCTGCCGTCCGGCACGAAGCCGAGCGACTTCATCACGAGCCTCGACATCTCCGCGCGGAAGCCGAACTGACGCATGAACGCATCCCCGGATTCGCGCACGACGTGCCGGCCGAGCCGACTGTCGTTCCTCGATCGCTTCCTGACGTTGTGGATCTTCCTCGCGATGGGCGTCGGCGTCGCGCTCGGGCGCTTCGTGCCCGGCGTGCGTGACGCGATCGACCGCGTCTCGATCGGCACGACGAACGTGCCGATCGCGATCGGCTTGATCCTGATGATGATCCCGCCGCTCGCGAAGGTCCGCTACGAGCAGCTCCCGGCCGTGTTCCGCGACTGGAAGGTCCTGCTGCTGTCGCTGATCCAGAATTGGGTCGTCGGCCCGGTGCTGATGTTCGGGCTCGCGATCGTGTTCCTGCGCGATCACCCCGACTTCATGCTCGGTCTGATCATGGTCGGGCTCGCGCGTTGCATCGCGATGGTGTTGGTCTGGAACGATCTGGCGAAGGGCAGCTCCGAGTACGCCGCCGCGCTGGTCGCGTTCAACAGCGTGTTCCAGGTGCTGTTCTTCGGCGCCTACGCGTGGTTGTTCATGACCGTGCTGCCGCCGAAGCTCGGGCTCGCGGGAGTCGCCGTCGACGTCTCGATGGGCGAGATCTTCCAGAGCGTGTTCATCTATCTGGGCATCCCGTTCCTGACCGGGATCGCGTTGCGGCTGACGCTGCGTCGCGCGCGCGGCGACGCCTGGTACACGTCGACGTTCCTGCCGCGGATCGCGCCGATCACGCTGATCGCGCTGCTGTTCACGATCGTCGTGATGTTCAGCCTGAAGGGCGATCGCATCGTCGCGGTGCCGCTCGACATCCTGCGCATCGCCGCTCCGCTCGTCGTCTACTTCGTCGTGATGTTCCTGGTGTCGTTCTGGCTCGCGCGCCGCGTCGGAGCGGACTACGAACGCTCGGCGACGCTCGCGTTCACGGCCAGCGGCAACAACTTCGAGCTCGCGATCGCGGTGGCGATCGCCGTGTTCGGCATCACGTCCGACGTCGCGTTCGCAACGGTGATCGGACCTCTGGTCGAGGTCCCGGTGCTGCTCGCGCTGGTCGGCGTGTCGAAGGGTCTCGGGCGGGTGTGGTGGAGCCGTCGCATCGATTGACGTGCGCCCCTGCGAGGTCACCGCTCGGACGATTCGCTCGGCGGGCGGATAGGCTTTCGGACCCTGCTTGGCCGAGGGCTCTGCCGATGCTCGTGCGCGCGTTGTTCTTGTTCGCGACCTCGATGCTGAACGCCTGCGCAACGACCCCGGAGCCGGGGTCGTTCGCGGAGCGCCTCGTATCGACGCGCGTGGCGTGGGTCGACGACGGCCGGATTCGGACCTCGCGCGGCGACGGCGAGGATCGACGGGTGATCGCCGAAGCGCCCGAATCCGACGCTGTCGGAAA
>JAEUIB010000879.1 GCA_016795255.1 Planctomycetota bacterium | reverse complement strand
TCGGCGCCTTACTCGACCCCGTTTCGCGACGAGGGTCTTCGAATCGTCACTGCAGCCCGAAGTCCGCCGGTCCGCGTTCGCTGCCGAGCGCGCGCAGTAGCCGATGCCACGCGCGCGCGTCGCGGGACTCGAGTGGGGCATGCGCGAACACGCGCTCGATCGAGGCCCGCAGGTCCGCGCTCGTCGACGGCGTCGAGATCAGCGTCGGCAACACCGTCGCGAGGTGGCGGCGCAGGAACTCGCGCTCGGAGTGCGTCAGCGGCCTCCCTTTCTTCGAGCGCGCCTTCCTCGGCGCGGCGTCGAACACGGCGCCGAGCACGATCGACACCGCGACCGCGAGGTTCAGCGACGTGTGCGCCGACGTCGTCGGGATCCACACCAGGCGCGTCATCTTCGAACAGTCGTCGTCGGACAGGCCGAACTTCTCGTTGCCGAACACGAGCGCGACGGTCTCGGACCGGTCGGCGAGTCGCTCGCGCAGCGGCTCGACCGCTTCGGGCCACAGCACGAGATCGCGATGTCGGCGATTGCGCGCCGTGAACCCGATCGACTCGGTGGCGGGAGCGAGCGCGTCGTCGAGCGTCGCGCACGTCGTCAGCGCGTCGCGTGGATTCGGGACTCCGTGCGCGCCGGCGACGAAGTCCGCGTGCTCGAACAGCCGCGGATCGGCGTCGACGACGACGACGTCGGCCGGACCGAAGTTCGCGGCGGCGCGGAGCACCATCCCGACGTTGCGCGGCCCCTCCGGCCGCACCAGCACCACGCGACGCGACACCATCGGCTCCTCCTGCTGCGGACGGATCGACCGACCGGCGCGGGCGGGAGTCTAGATCGAAGTTCACGATTCGGTGATGCCGCGAGACCGAGCGAGATGCGCGCGGGCGCGGCGGCGCAGGTCGACCGTCAATCGGCGAGCGCGAGCGCCCCGAGCGAAGCGTGCAGGTCCGCGACGACGCGACGCTCGACGTCGGAGCGGATCGCGGCGACGTCGTCACCCTCGATCCCGAAGTCGGACAAGGTGTCGACGGCCGCGTCCAATCCCCGCGCCAATCCGCCCTCGACCGCACCGACGAAGTCGTCGACGAGTGTGTCGCCCGGATCGTGCTCGGATGCCGCGGCGGCGGACCACGTCGTCCACAGGTAGCCGACGATCCCCTCGAGGATCGTGTTCGCGATCGCCGGCGCGGAGACCTCGTCGCATTCCTCGAGTTCGTCGTGGAACGCGAGTTTGCCCCAGCGGCGGAGTTCGCTCTCGCGCAGCGCGAGCGCCAGTTCGGCGCCGACGACGCCTTGGACGCGGAACGTGCGCGCGATCAGGTCCTGGCGCGCGTGCTCCGACAGGACCAGCGCGTCGTGCGGTCGTTGCTCGGAAATGACCGTGTGCGGATGTCCGGCGAACGGCCGCGGCAAGTTCCCGCCGACGACTGCGGTCGGGTTCACGGGTTGCGTCGACTCGACCATGACCGCCCCTCCCGTGTCGCGCTCCCGAACGGACCGGAAGCGGTGCGCCACGTGTTCGTCGTTCGGCCGGCCCCGGGGTGTCTTGAGCGTCGAATCCGGCGATCGGCGGAAAGTCCCAACTCTCGTCGGCAGGACGCGTGCACCCGACGAGGATTCGCTCGCGCGACGATCGCCGCGGGCCGGCTCGCGCCGCTCCGCGCCCTCCTGCTCGGCGAGGAATACCGCGGACGGCCCGTTGACCGCGGGCGATCGAGCGCAAGACTCCACGCCCCTCGGAGGAAACACATGCTCGCGCTCGCTCTGCTGTGGACGTCGATGGCGCTCGAAGACCCGAAGCCGGCCCCGCCGCCGGAGCCGGTCGTGCGACAGGCCTCGATGAGGCTCGGCGATCGCGATCTGGCGTACACCTCCACCGCGGGCACGCTGTCGCTGAAGCCCGACGAGGAGAAGGAAAAGGCGCGCGTGTTCTTCGTCGCGTACACGCAGGACGGCGTGGACGTCGCGACGCGGCCGCTGACCTTCGTGTTCAACGGCGGACCCGGCAGTTCGTCGGTGTGGCTGCATCTCGGCGCGTTCGGTCCGGTCCGCGTGCCGATGCCCGACGACGCGACCGCGCCGTCGCTGCCGTGTGCGCTGCAGCCGAACCCTTGGTCGTTTCTCGATCTGACCGACCTCGTGTTCTTCGATCCGGTCACCACCGGGTACTCGCGGGCCGTCGCCGGCGAAAGCGACGACCAGTTCCATGGGCTCGACGCCGACGTGCG
>JAEUIB010000838.1 GCA_016795255.1 Planctomycetota bacterium | reverse complement strand
TCCGCTCCGCCACTCCCGCCGCCCACGCGTCGTGGCGCACCGTGTCCCGATCTCGGAGATTCTCATGCTTCGCATCCTTCGCATCGCTTCCGCGCTGGTGCTCGCCTCGACCTGCGTCGCTTCGGCCGACGCCGGGATCCTCGGTTGGTACACGACGCTGTCGAGCACGAAGGCCGTGCCGCCGACGCAATCGTCGTTCTCCGGCATCGGCTACTTCGGCAAGACCGGCAACGTGCTGACCTGCAACGTCTACTGCACCGTCAACTTCGGCATCGCGCGCATCCACGTCGGCGCACCGGGCACGAACGGCCCGGAGATCGGCATCCTGAAGCAGGACGCCGTCGGCCATTGGTTGAGCAAGCTGACGCTCGACGCCGCGACGCTCGCGCAGCTCGAAGCCGGCAACCTCTACGCCGAGGTCACCGGACTCACGGTGCCCGACAAGTTCCGCGGGCAACTGACGATGACGTACGCGCTCGACGGCACGGGCTGCCCGACGTCGGTCGCGACGCCGTGGGTCTCCGGCATCGGCACGCCGACGCCGGGAGTCTCGATCTACGTGAACGCCGGCGGCGCGCCCGCGAACGGATTCGGCTTGCTGTTCGCCTCGCTCGCGACGGCGAACGCGCCGATCAACGGCTGCACGATGCTGGTCGACCCGAACGTCGCGTTCGTGATCCCGCTGAACTTCACCGCGGGTGGCGGCTGGAGCACGGGCTCGTTCGTCGTGCCGCCGCTGCCGGTCGCGCAGAGGCCGATGTACCTGCAGACGTTCGTCGCGGATCCCGCGGCCCCGAACGGTGAGTTCGGTGCCAGTGCGCGACTGACGATCAACTTCTCGACGTATCCGCTGTGACCTGAACGCGACGTACTCCAGCCGCGCGACGGCTTCGAAGCGCAGAACGGGATCGCACGCCCATCGCGTGCGATCCCGTTCGTTCGTCTGCCGCAGGAATCAGAACGTGCAGGTGTCGGCGCTCTTGCCGCTGCCCGCGTTGAACGTCATCCCGGCGCGCGTGACGCCGGTGACGGTCGTCGCGTACGCGCCCTTCTGCGCCTTGCCGGAGTTGAACGTCACCATGCCGGCGGCGTTCGTCGTCGCGGTGCCGACGCCGACCGTTCCGTCCGGCCGAGTGATCGACACCGACACCGACGCGTTCGCGACCGAGTTGCCGTTCTCGTCGACGATCGCGATCCGCACGTAGACGAGCGAGTTGTTCTTGAACGTCGGCGTCGACAGTCCGAGGAACGTCGAGTCGCAGATCAATTGAGCTCCGGCCGCGTACGTCACGGAACCCGACGCGTAGCAGTGCTTCGCACCGTTGACGTCGTCGTCGTCGAGCGTGCGCTTGCGGTAGTCCTGCGCGCCGATCGACGCGTACATCGTCACCTGCTCGCCGACCGCGCTGTGGTCGAGCCCGATCGCGTGACCGACCTCGTGGACCGCGACCGACTCCATGTCGTACTGGCTGCCGTTGGCGCCGAACTGGTCGGCGTCGCCGAACGACGTGAAGTCGACGTTGTTGTTGAACACGAGATCCGAGTCCGTGAACCGATTGAACGTCGTCCCGTTCGTCGTCTCGGTGACGCCGGTCGTGTACCAGCCGGTCGTCGTCGCCGCGAGCACGCCGGTCGCGAGCGCGTTCTGCGGATCTTCGAAGCTGATCGTCGACACGCCGTTGTTCACGAAGCCGACGTTGCCCGTCGTGGTGCTGACGTTGGTCGTGAACTTCGTCGAACCGATCGCCGTGTTCCAGACCGACACGCCGGCCTGACACGCGGCCTGGACGTAGCTTGCCGCGAGCGAGTTCTCACCCGTCTGCATGCAGATCGTGAAGTTCCGCGGCAGTTGGTTCGTGTGCCACTTGCGCGGCGGCGACAGCAGGACGAACGCGGACGCCGTCGCGAGCAGGGCGCCGGCGGCGATCGCGACGTGGATCGAGCGCTTCATTTCGCACCTCCCGTCGCGTCGGCGGGTACGTCGTGCAGAGGCACGGCGTTCGCATCCGCTTCGGCGGCCGCGTCCTCGAGGGCCGCGCTCGCCGCGAGGGCGGCATCGACGTCGGCCTTGACGGCGCCGAGTTCCCAGATGCCGCTCGCGATCACGCCGGACTCGCGGCCATCGGTGGCGACGAGATGCGCCGCGCCCGCGTCACGCGTGACGAGCACTCGATCCGCGGGGTCGCGACCGACCTTGAACGAGCCTTGTGCGAACGAGATCACGCCGAACGTGCCGTCCTGGTTCTTCTCGAGGAACAACAGGACGTCTTCACCGAGCTTCAGCACCGGAGTGCCCGGGACTTCGATGACGACGCGGTCGATCGCGCCGCCGGGCGTCCTCACCGTCAGCGTCGGATCGGCGTGTTCGCCCTTCCACAGCTCCGTGACGTTCACCGTCGTCAGCGTGACGATCAGCCCGCCGTCCGGCGTGTACTCGAATCCGCTGCTGCCGATCGTGCCGCGCACGACGTGCGTGCTCAACGCGGTCAGGCCTTTGAAGTCGAGCTTCTGCACCGTCGTCGCCGAAGCGACACACAGGAAAGCTCCGAGCGCGGCCATGGACAGGCCGGCGCGGAGCGACCGAATCGCTCGCATGCGTTCTCCTCTCGATGTCGCCCCGCATCGTGGCGCGGGGCACGGACGTGAGGAACCGGGCCGTCCGGTTCCCTGAACGCGCGTCACGATGCCGACACGCTCCCGCCGGCGTCAATCGCCGAGCGGCGCGTGGTCGCGCCCGACCGGGACCCGCTCCGGGCTGCAGCGATCCGTCGATCGGATGCCGGGATGCGCGGGCGCGACGAGCGGCGTCGCGAGCTGGATCACTTCGCCGCGGAGTGCCGCTCGATCCACTCGGACGGTCGCAGCCACTCGGCGACGGTGTCCTTGTCCCCGTAGCCGACGCACCAATGCATGATGTCCGGCGGCGGGTCCTTCGGCGCGGTGCTCCCGATCTCGAGCGACATCACCGTCACGTGTCCGCCGTCGAGTTCGATGCGGGCGCTCGCATCGCCGATCGACTCGATCGACGTGATCGCGGCCTTGACGACCTCGACGTTGCCTTGCGCGTCGGCGACCGGCAGGCCGTGCTTCGTCGCGTCGGCCGCGATCTCGCGACGGAACGTGTCGGTGATCTGCACGTACGGGCCACGGTGGATCCCGAAATGCAGGTGCGCCGGATAGCGCCCGTTCTCGTCGCTCTTGTCCTTGCCGATCACGCCGATGCGCTGACCGCGCGTCACGCGATCGCCGACGACCACGGCGCGGTCGGCGCCGAGATGGACGTAGAACGAGCAGACGTGCGTCAGGTCGTCCTCGACCGGATCGAGCTCGTGTTCGATGACGACGACGTTGCCGAGGTTCCAGTGCACGACGCCGCTCGCGTCGGTCCACGTCGGGCTGAACGCGGAATAGCGGACGACGCCATCGGCGACCGCGCGGACCTCGGTGCCCGCGCGCAGCCAGACGTCCTCGGCGAGGTGGTACGAACCGGCGAACGGGGCCGCGCCGCCGACGCGGACGCCGAAGTTGCCGCGGCCACGCAGACCTTCGGCATAGCGTTCGCAGGGGTACTCGAAGCGCGTTCGCGGCGCCGGCTGCGGCGCGGGAGTTTCCTCACCGCCGAGCACGCAACAGAGCGCGGCGACGACCACCGTCTTGTCGAACACGGACACCCTCCGAGGGCGGCAGGCGGAGTGTAGCCGGGCGGCTCGTCGTCGCCGGCTCTCTGGATGAACACAACGTCATCTCGTCGTCGGCTGCGGCGACGCGCGCGTTCTTCACGATGCCTCTGGACGAACTCGTTCCATCGGAGTCCCCCATGAACCTTCGCACCTTCTTCGTGTGGTCGCTCCTCGGCACGTCCGCGTTCGCCGGCGACGTCTTCAGTTATCCGCCGAGCGCCGCTGGCGGATTGTGCACGTCGGCGTGGGTCGCTCCGGACGGCACCGATGCCGACACGTACGCGTGGAACGACTTCATCCTGCCGACCACCGAAGGGATCACCGAGGTGCGGTGGCGCGGTGGCTACGGCTTCGGCGCACCGTTCGGCAAGGCGACGCAGTTCACGATCACGTTCTTCGCGACGAACATCACCGGCTTCGAACCGCTGATCGTCACGCTGCCGGATCCGTACGGCGAGCCGTGCCTCGCGAACTACCAAGTCGCCGGCAATGCGGGTGAGACGCCGGCCGGCACGGTCGGCGGCATCGCGATGTACGACTACCGTGCGTTCCTGCCGACGCCGTTCGTCGCGACCGCGGGCGTGAAGTACTGGATCCGCATCGTCGCGTGGCAGCCGGGATATCCGGACTGGGGCCTGATCAAGGGCACCGGCGGCAACGGCTCGCACTTCCGTTACATCACCGGCATGCACATGTTCCAGAACGTGCCCGGCGATCCGTCGTTCACGTTGGCGACGCCGTGGAAGGACCTCGGTTTCGCGAAGGCCGGATCGAAGGGCCTGCCGACGCTGGTCGGCACCGGCGCTCTGGCCGCGGGACAGACCGGCACGCTGAAATTGACGAACGCCAAGTCGAACGCGACCGCGTTCTGGATCGTCGGAGCGACCGCGCTGAACGCGCCGCTGTACGGCGGCACGCTGGTCCCGGCGCCGACGATCGTGTTCGGCGTGCCGACGAACGGCAGCGGCACGACGACGTTGCCGTTCGCGCTACCGGCGAACGCGCCGAGCGGGGTCGGCTTCTACCTGCAATGCTGGATCCCCGACGCCGCGGCGACCGACGGCTTCGCGGCCAGCAACGCGCTGAAGGGCACGACGGACTGACGACGAGCGCCGGCGGGCAAGGGCGGACAAGGGCGGCTCGATCCATCGCCCCCCGCCGGCGCACCGCCGACCCATCGTGACCGCGCCGCCGACTGCGCCTGCCACTCCGTCTGCACCGCCGCTCGCCCCGCCGCTCGCC
>JAEUIB010000829.1 GCA_016795255.1 Planctomycetota bacterium | reverse complement strand
TCGCACGCGGACCCACACGCTTTTGACCTGCGTGTACAGCTCGAGCGCGTGGATGCCCATCTCGCGACCGAAGCCGGACTCCTTGAAGCCGCCGAACGGCGACGCGGCGTCGAACTGGTTGTAGCAGTTGACCCACACCGTGCCGGCCTTGACCTTGCGCGCGAGGTAGTGCGCCTTGTCGATGTCCTTGGTCCAGACGCCGGCGGCGAGGCCGTAGGGCGTGTCGTTCGCGCGGTTGACGATCTCGTCGAGGTCGTCGAACGGCAACGCCGCGATGACCGGGCCGAAGATCTCTTCGCGCGCGATCTTCATGTCGTCCTTCACGCCGTCGAACACGGTCGGCTGGATGAAGTAGCCCTTGCCGCCGCCGGCCGTCGCGCGCGCCGAGTCGCCGCCGCACAGCGCCTTCGCGCCTTGTTCCTTGCCGGCCTTGATGAAGCCGAGGATGCGGTCGTACTGCTCCTCCGACACCTGCGCGCCCATGCGCGTCTCGGGGTCGAGCGGGTTGCCGACCTTCAGCTTCTTCGCGTGCTCGGCGAGCTTGCCGACGAACTCGTCCTTGATCGTCTTGTGGACGAACAGGCGCGAGCCGGCGCAGCAGACTTCACCCTGGTTGAAGAACATGCCCATCATCACGCCCTTCAGCGCGGCGTCGATGTCGGCGTCCGGAAGGATGATGTTCGGCGACTTGCCGCCGAGCTCGAGCGAGACCTTCTTGCAGTTCTCGGCCGCCTCGCGCATGACGATCTTGCCGACCTCGGTCGAGCCGGTGAACGCGACCTTGTCGATGCCGCGATGGCGCGCGACCGCGGCGCCGGCGGTGGGGCCGAAGCCCGGGATCACGTTGACGACTCCGGGCGGCACGCCGGCTTCGAGGCACAGCTCGGCGAGGCGCAGCGCCGACAGCGGCGTCTGCTCCGCCGGCTTCAGCACGACGCAGTTGCCGGCGCCGAGCGCGGGCGCGAGCTTCCAGCTCGCCATCAGCAGCGGGAAGTTCCACGGGATGATCTGGCCGCAGACGCCGACGGGCTCGCGCAGCGTGTAGTTGAGGAACGAGCCGGCGACCGGGATCGTCTCGCCGTGGATCTTGGTCGCGAAGCCGCCGTAGTAGCGAAAGATGTCGGCCGCGAGCACCGTGTCGACGTAGGTCGTCTCGAAGATCGGCTTGCCGTTGTCGAGCGTGTCGAGCAGCGCGAGCTCTTCCTTGTTCTTCTCGATCAGATCGCCGATGCGCCACACGATCTGGCCGCGCTCGGACGCCGACATCTTCGACCACGGGCCGGATTCGAACGCGCGGCGCGCGGCGGCGACCGCGCGATCGACGTCGTCCTTGTCGCCCTCGTAGACGTCGGCGAGCTTCTGTTCGGTCGCGGGATCGACCGTGGCGAAGGTCTTGCCCGACGCGGACGGAACCCATTCGGCACCGATCAGCAGCTTCTTCGGGCCGCCGTCGAGGAATTTCGGTCGAGAGGTCGGATTGGCCATCGCAAGGTCTCCTGCGGCAAGGCGGGGCGCGGTGCGCTCCGCGAATTCGGCTCGAGGACGGGCGGCCATTTGAACGGGTCGGCCGCGCGCAGACAAGCGATGCGACGGCGCGCTCGCGGCGGTCGGGGACGCTCTCTACGATCCGCGCGACCATGCTGGCCCCCGTCCTCGCCGTTTCCACCGTCGAACTGGTGTTGATCGCGCTCGTCCTCGGCGGGCTGGTCGGCGTGTACCTGTTGCTGGTGCGGCGCCTCGGCGCGTTCGAAGCTCGGGCGCAGGAACTCGAACGCACCGTCGACGCGTTGCTGCGCGCGAAGGCCGAGCCCGCTCCGACGCCGGCCGAGCCTCCTCCGCCGCCTCCGGCGCCGGTCGTCGTCGCGCCGCCGGTCGAGGTCGACCTCGAGCCGCTGGTCGCGCAGATCCGCGCGCTCGCGGCGCAGCTCGACGGTTTCGCGGACGAGACGCGGCACGCGCTCGCGGCGCTCGCGCAGCAGGCGCGCGACCGCGGCGCACCCGAGCGCCCGCGCGTGCCGACCGTCCGCGAAGTCGTCGAGCAGCACTATCGCGAGCGCGGCTTCACGCTGATCCGCCTGCTCGCCGCCGGCGAGACGCCGGCGATGCAGCCGACGCGCGTCGGCCTCGAAGCCGCGCGCGGCGGCATCTGGCACAAGGGCTACGCGATCGTCGACGCCAGCCGCGTCGTCGAGGACAAGCTGACGTCGTCGCACGAAGTGTTCCCGTGATCCCCGTTCCGCATTCCCCATCGAAGCCGCTCGAGCGCGGCCCCTGACGCTCCGGAGAAGATCGTGACCGCAGTTCCGCATGCCTACGTCGAAGACCTCCACCGTCACGTCGGTCAGGTCGTCACCGTGAAGGGCTGGCTCTACAACAAGCGTTCGTCGGGCAAGCTCCACTTCCTGCAACTGCGCGACGGCACCGGCGTCGTCCAGTGCGTGTGCTTCAAGGGCAACTTCGGCGAGGAGCTGTTCAAGCAGCTCGACACGCTGCCGCAGGAGTCCGCGCTGACGATCACCGGTTCGGTCAAGGCCGAGGCTCGCGCCGTCGGCGGTCACGAGATCGACGCGCAGTCGGCGACGATCGTCTCGGTCGCGCAGGCGGACTACCCGATCACGCCGAAGGAGCACGGCACGGGCTTCCTGATGGAGCACCGTCATCTGTGGCTGCGCTCGCGCAAGCAGCACGCGATCCTGCGGATCCGCGCGCGCGTGCAGAAGGCGATCCGCGACTTCTTCGACGATCGTGGCTTCGTCTGCATGGACGCGCCGATCTTCACGCCGTCGGCGTGCGAAGGCACGACGACGCTGTTCCCGGTCGAGTACTTCGACGAGACGGCGTTCCTCACGCAATCGGGCCAGCTCTACGCCGAAGCCAACGCGATGGCGTTCGGCAAGACGTACTGCTTCGGGCCGACGTTCCGCGCCGAGAAGAGCAAGACGCGCCGCCACTTGACCGAGTTCTGGATGGTCGAGCCGGAGGTCGCGTACCTCGAACTCGACGGTCTGCTCGAGCTGATCGAGCAGTTCCTGTCGTACGTCGTGCAGTGCGTCGTCAAGGATCGCCGGCCCGAACTCGTCGTGCTCGAGCGCGACATCGCGAAGCTCGAGAAGATCGTGCCGCCGTTCCCGCGCCTGTCGTATTCGGACGCCGTCGACGTGCTGAAGGGAGCCGGGCACGCGTTCGAGTGGGGCGGCGACTTCGGCGCGCCCGACGAGACGCTGATCTCGGAGAAGTTCGACAAGCCGGTGCTCGTGCATCGCTACCCGGCCGCGGTGAAGGCGTTCTACATGAAGCGCGATCCGCAGGATCCGCGCGTCGCGCTGTGCGTCGACTGCCTCGCACCGGAAGGCTACGGCGAGATCATCGGCGGGTCGCAGCGCGCCGACGACATCCAGTTCCTCGAAGAGCAGATCGCGCTGCACAAGCTGCCGATGGAAGCGTTCAAGTGGTACCTCGACCTGCGGCGCTACGGCTCGGTCCCGCATTCGGGATTCGGGCTCGGCCTCGAGCGCACGACGGCGTGGATCTGCGGCACGCACCACGTGCGCGAGTGCATCGCGTTCCCGCGCATGCTCGAGAAGATCACGCCGTGACGACTGCGCGATGAGCGGTTGGCGAACGCATCGGGCTGCGCAGATCCCGGCGCTTTGCGACGGGGTCGAAGTCCGCCTCGCCGGTCGCGTCCGCGGGATCGAGGGTCGATTCGAACTCGTCGACGGATCGGGTGCGTGTCCGGTCGTGGTGCATCCAGCTTCGCAGCCGGCCTGGCGAGCGGACGATCTCGTCCGCGTGATCGGCACCGTTCGCGCCGGAGCGCTCGACGTCCGCGAGGTCGTCGTCGTGGCGCGGCCGACGCGACCGGTCGCGGTGGATCCCGAGCACGCGCGCCTCGCGCATCCCGCGCTGCGGGACGCGTTGAGCGGAGTCGCGCGCGCGCGGGCCGCTCTGCGCGCGTACTTCGCGAGCCAGGACTTCCTCGAGGTCGAGACCGGGCCGTTCAC
>JAEUIB010000802.1 GCA_016795255.1 Planctomycetota bacterium | reverse complement strand
CCGCCGCGCAGGACCGTCGCGCGGACGACGGCGAGCGCCGCGAGTTGCGTCAGGCACGCGGGGCGCGCGAGCGGGCGCTCTGGCACGACGACGATCGACACGGCGAGGCTCGCGCCGCGCGGGGACCACCAGCGTCGACCGCGCGTTCCGCGTCCGCTCGTCTGCTCGTGCGTCGTCACGACGAGTCCGTCGGCGATTCGTCCTCGTTCGGCGTAAGCCGACTTCGCGAGGTCCTGGGTCGACGCGGTGGTCGCGTGGACTTCGACGATGCGACCGAAGCGGCGCTCCGGATGCGTGCCTGCGAGTGCATCGAGTCCGTCGGCGATCGTCATGGATCCGCCTCGCGACGGTCGCACAACAACGCGAGCGCGGCGACGGCCAGCGGCGTCACGTGGAAGAACGTGCGCGGGATGGACGTCGCCAGTGAGTCGACGATCGGCAACGGCGTGACGACGAACACGAGTGCGTACACGAACGCCATCGCGCCGAGCGCCGCGAGCAAGAAGGGGATCGGCGCCCGCGTCGTTCGACGGAAGCGCAGTACGACCGCCAGTGACAACGCGATCCACGTCAACCCGTGACGATCGACGGCCAACGCCTCGCCGACCGCGGCGGTGGCGATGACGGGGGTGCGCCATGCGTGTTCGGCGACGCGTTCGCGCGAGATCTGCTGCTGGTAGTTCTCGTCGCGCGCCGGCAACTCGGTGCGGAACGCGAACCATGGCGCCGCGATGCAGCCGGCCACGAGCGCGGCGATCGCCAACGTGCGCGGCGATGCCGTCGCTCGACGGCGCAGTCGTTCGACGACGAACGCGAGTCCGGCCGCGCCGAGGATCGCGACGGCGAACGGTTGTCCCTCGTTCTTCGTGAACAGCGCGAAACCGACGCAGACGCCGATCGCGGCTGCGGAGCGTGCCGTGGGGCGGTGTGCCCAAGTCAACGCCGTCGCGACCGTCGCGGCGACCAGCGCTGTGAACATCGGATCGGCGTAGCCCGCGGGGATCGACCCCGGGAAGCGCAGGTCGACGCCGCTGCGCCAGAACGACGGCGTCGCGACCAGGATCGCGGCGGCCGCCGCGGCGACGCGCGGCGCGACGCGGGTTCGCAGTGCACCGAACAACACCAGGCCGGCGCCGATCTGCGCCAGGACGAAGACGCCGCGCGCCGGGCCCTCGGCGGTTTCGCCGACGCACGCGTGGACGAACGCTTGCGCCAACGGAACCGACAGCGGGTAGTTCGGATGGAACAGGAAGCGGCCGTCCTCGAACAGGTCGGGCGAGCGCACCGTGCCGTCCCGGGCGAGCACGAGGGCTTTCAATCCCCAATTCGAGAACGCGTCGTTCGCGGGTGGCGACAGCGCGAGGAACGTCACGCCCAGCGCGACGCAGGCGAGCGGCACGATCGCGTAGACGAGGCCGTCGGCGCTCGACCGCGCGTCCTGCCGCGCGCGGGACGCGACGTGGGCGCGCCACGAACTCCACAGTCCGACGGCGATCGCGACACCGCACGTCGCGCGGCAGACCGGCGTCGTCAACGGCAGCCCCGCGAGGCTCGCGACGAACAGCGCGAACGCGATCGTCACCGGACCGAGCACGCACGCGAGCCCGCGACGGAGGTCGCGTTCGTCGCAGACCGCGCTCGCGACGGCGTTCCCGGCCGCCAGGATCGCGAGCAGGGAGAGGGTGGCCCAGAGTGCGCTCAACGTCGCTCCGCGCCGTCGTGGTCCAGCAGGATGATGGCCTCGGCGTCCCCGGTCACGAGTCCGCGCAGATCGATGGCGGCGACGTAGCCGCGCGCAGCGCACTCTCGGGCGACGTCCGGATTGCTGCGCAACAGCGCCCGGAACGTGGCCGCGGGGAACCGCATGTTCGGGTCGGTCGGCGTGTAGACGCGGATGGGGAACGCGACGTACCCGAACACATGGAGGTGGTCCGGGTCGGCGAAGTCGATCACGAGCACGCGCGCGTCGGGGGGCACGGTGGATGCCGCGCGCTGCGCGGCGCGCGTGGCGTCGGGATACAGCGTGAGGAAACGCTCTCCGCGCGAAGCCCCGGGCATGCCGCGATCGACGGCTGCTTCGACGACGTCGACTTGGTCGACGACGACGAACGCACCGGTCGTCCACGCGCCGAGCAGAAGAGTCGCCGCCCACGGATCGAGACGCTCGCGCAACTTCGATGCGACCGTCAGGAACCCGAGTGCACCGACCGCCAGCGCCAGACCGACCGTTCGGAGCCGACGCGGGAGCTGGTCGAACTCGCGCTCGAGACGCCCGGCGTTGTACGCGCGGGGTCCGTCGGAGTGCTCGTCGCAGGCGCGCAAGGGCCGCTCGACGAAGAGTCGGCGCAGGACCTCGGACGTGCCGATCGCCGGGGCTCCGATCGCGAGCCCGGTCGCCAGCACGCACAGTCCCAACGCGATTCCGCGCGATCCTCGGAGCGCCGTACCCATGCGGCCAACAAACCCGGCGCATGCGGCCAAGGCAAGCGCGAGCCACCCGCGGAACATGTTCGGTCGGCACTCGGCCGTCGTCACGTGGCGCGCTTCGTCGCGGTGGATCCGGTCGCTCGGCGGACCGGGGGAGGGGGCTCGCCGGACGGCGTTCGAGGGGTCTCGGCCTCGAGCCCTCGACGGCTCCGCGGAGCCCTTCGGATGGGAGGGACGCCGGCACGAGCAAGATGACGATTCGGGACCTCGGCGGCACGGCGCGGGAGTCCCGGGCGGCGGGCGGTTATCATCCGGCCCGTGTTCTGGGTTCGCCGCGGTCTCGGCCGGCCGCTGCTCGGTGCTCTCCTCGGGTTGTGCGTTGCCGCGTGTTCTCGCGCGGACGACGCCGCTGCTTCGTCGACGGTGGACGGCGACGATGCCCGATTGCGCGAAGCCCCGGCCTACCAGCGCGTGAAGTCGAAGGTCGAGAGCCTCGAACGCCGCGTCGCCGCGCTCGACCGCGATGCCGACGCACGCGTCGAACTCGCCCGCGCGTACTTGGCCGGTGGCATGCGGGCGCGGGCCGAGACGTGTCTGCGCGACGCGCTGGCGCTCGAACCTGGCGCCGTCGAGGCGCGCACGATCCTGATCGATCTCGCGCTCGCGTCGGGCGACGTGAAAACCGCCCGCGCGCTGATCGACGCGGGGCTCGCGCACAAGGCGACCGTCGGGTTGCTGGTCGCCGATGCCAGGGCGCGCACGATGGAGGATCCGGCGAACGGCCCAGCGGACGCGCTGCGCGTGCTCGAGCGGGCTCTCGCGCTGAAACCCGATCATCTCGACGCGAACTACGAATCGGCGTCGTTGCTGCTCGAGCAGGGCGATGCGGCGGAGGCCGCGGTTCGCCTCGAGCGCGTCGTGCAACAGTCGCCCGCGCATCTCGGCGCGCACTTCAAACTCGCGCGGGCCTATCGCGCGCTGGGCCGGCTCGACGACGCCGGGCGCGTCGCGACGACGCATCGGAGACTGGGTCGGTTGGACGACCTCGGCATGCTCGGGCAGGCCGATACGCCCGAAGCGTCACTGGTCCTCGCCGACGTCCTCGCCGACGGCGGCGATCGAGTCGGCGCGCGCTCGGAGCTCGCGACCGCGGCGGCGCGCTTCCCGGAGCACGTGCAAGTCGCCGTCCGGCACGCCGTCGCGTGCGCGGCCGACGGCGACGGGGGCGCCGCGAAGTCGGCGTTCGAACGCGCGCTGTCGCGATGGCAGGACGACGTCCTCGTGCTGACCGAGTACGCGCGCTTCCTCGCGACCGGACCGGAGGCGACGCGCGATCCGCCGCGCGCCGTCGCGATCACGCTGGCCGCTGCCAAGGAA